>JAYURB010000413.1:0-2924 GCA_043756425.1 Bacteroidota bacterium | reverse complement strand
ACTTTGAAAAACTGAGCCCCTCTATGTTGAATCGAACTGCATTTCATATTGGGTTTTAGGGGGAGTATAATAACGTAATGACTTTAGAGGCGAGATTAAAAATGCAATTATATTTACGTAAGTAGCTAAATGCATTCTTATCAATGCACATAAATTTGAAAAAGCCCAGTTCTTTTTCTTTTTGTGTGCAAGGTTCATGACGATTCGAATTAACAGATCGGCAATCAATGCGGACCATAGTTGAATTTTAATTGCATTGGGAGTATCTCCCAGAAAATATCGCAATTGAAAGTTTTGTTTAATCGCTTTAAAGTTGGTTTCAATAAGCCATCTTCGTTTATACAAGGCAGCAATGCTAAATGGCTTCAAATGCTCAGCATTAGTAACAAAAGCAAAGATTCGACTTTTTGATTTATCATAATAAACAATTCTACGTGCGGGAATTTGTTCAGTAGAGGGAGTTGTTCCACGTCCTAAAAAAATATATTCATCACTGATAACACCTTTCTTCATTTGTGCCGGGCTCACATTCATCTTTTGAATAACTACATAGGAAGCGTTTTTATTCAATCGTGTAACCCAAAACAATCCATCAATTGTCCATTGTTGCCACTGCGAGAACTTTGAATATCCTTTATCAAACACTAAGATAGAACCGGCAGGAAGTAAGATTTTATCCACGATTATCCGATCATTCTCCCGAGCGTTAGAAAAATAACAAATCTCGGGAAGTAAATGGACAGCATTAATCATCATATGTGCTTTCACACCTCCTTTTCGTTTTCCATTTTTACTATTTGCACCAACTCCTAACATGACATCTGAAAATAATTCGAATGTACTGGAGTCCATAATAAACAATCGATCTTCCCTTTTTAGGCGGCTATCCGGTAAAAGGTTGTTTTTATGCAGTTTTAAAAGCGAAAAATAAACTTCTACAAAGAACTCATGCTTGCGGGCTCCATTGGCATCCGCTAATGTACTCCGACAGGGATTATGTTTGATTCCTAAGTGGAGTAGTTTATTTTGCCAGACTAACATGCCGGATATCAACTCCCTTAGAGAATTACACTTTTGAAAACTGGCAAATAACATCACTATCAGATGATGATAACTGTCAATTTTCTTATAATAATAATCAGCTTCATGCTTTATAGCCAACCGCTTGATCAAATCTTTGGGAATAAATTTTAATAGCTGGGTAAAAATCGGCTGTCCGATAAAAAAAGTATTTTTGCTCATCGCTTCGAGTTTTTTGTGTCGTAACTCAAAACTACAAAGCTTAAAGGGAAGAGCAATCTTCCCTTTTAAATTTATTGCCAATAAAATTTATAACTTTCCCCGGACAGTAGTGGTATGCAACTGCTTAATAGTATTACGCATTCGGTAGAATGATTTTTAAAAAATATAAAACGTGTCTGATCAAAATCACATAAATATTTTCTGGTTTCGACGGGATCTTCGGCTCAATGACAATGCGGGACTTTATCATGCACTTAATTCGGGACAACCTGTACAATGCTTGTTTATTTTCGATTCCGATATACTTGATAATATCGAAATTAAAAAGGATCGACGATTGGTTTTTATCCATTCTCAACTCGAGAAAATTAATCTTGAATTAAAAAAAAATGGAGCCACACTTATTGTGCGTCATGGCAATCCTTTAAAGGTCTGGGGAGAACTACTAATTGAATTTCAAATCGATAATGTTTATACAAATAACGATTATGAACCTTATTCCATAAAGCGTGATGAAGAAATAAATAGACTTCTTAAAAAAAATAATAAAGGTTTTTTCTCCTATAAAGATCAGGTGATATTTGAGAAAGATGAAATTCTAAAAGATGATGGAACTCCGTATGTTGTTTTTACACCATTCATGAAAAAATGGCGATCAATAATTAATATTAAAGACATTGAAAATTATCAGATTGAAAAGCATATGAATAGTTTTTACAAAATGAAAACTCATTCTATTCCATCGTTAAAAAGTATTGGCTTTGAAAATATGGCTATTGATTTTCCTATTCCGGACTTATCAAAATCGCTTATAAAAAACTACGAACAGACCAGAGATATTCCTTCCATTGAAGGCACAACCAGAGTCGGTGTTCATCTCCGTTTTGGCACTGTCAGTATTCGTCAACTCGTTAAATATGCATGGAATCTGAGTGATAAGTGGGTTAACGAGTTAATCTGGAGAGAATTTTACATGATGATCCTCTGGCATTTTCCTCATGTAATTGACAAGTCATTCAGATCAAAGTATGATATGCTTCAATGGCATAACAATGAAGACGAATTTGAAAAGTGGTGTGAAGGCAAAACCGGTTATCCGATAGTCGATGCCGGAATGAGGGAGCTTAATGAAACCGGATTTATGCACAACCGGTTAAGAATGATCACATCAATGTTTCTAACAAAATATCTTCTTATCGACTGGCGATGGGGAGAAGCATACTTTGCACAAAAGCTTTCGGATTATGAACTGTCGAGTAATAACGGAGGATGGCAATGGAGTGCGGGAACAGGAGTAGATGCCGCTCCTTATTTCCGGATCTTCAGCATGACTGAACAAACAAAACGATTTGATCCAACTTTTGCCTACATAAAAAAATGGTTGCCGGAATTTGAACAACAGAACTACCCTGCTCCAATGATCGATTATTCTTTCGCACGAAAAAGATGTCTCGATTTTTATAGAGAAAATTTGAAACAATAAAAAGTTGTTTTGTTTTTTTCATTTTTTGAGGCCTGATTACCCGTTTGAAAACCTTCGTTTTTATTTGTAATTGTAATATTCCATAATCGATTAGATTTACTTATGCAGGATACCTCCGTAAGAAATAATAGTGTTTCGAATAAGAACATATTGTATTTGGTGGGGTATGCATTTACTGTGCTTTGCCCTTCTGTCAGCG
>JAYURB010000412.1:0-6838 GCA_043756425.1 Bacteroidota bacterium | reverse complement strand
AAAATTCTCTATACAATACATACTCATAAGAAGTCCTAATAATACAACGGGCTGAAGGTCGGCTAAAGTTTGTATCATTTGATTCTCAATTTTGGATTAACAGATTTGTCCGTTATAAACGTGAAAATCCATTTGTCGGATTTTGGAAACTAAAAAAAAGAAGAATTGATTTTAAAACCGGATAAATATTTAATTTTTAATTATTTTTCCGATTTTCATGATGTTTTTGTTTAAAAATATTTTGTAGAAGTAAAAACCATCTGAAAATTTAGTAAAAATTAAAATATTGTTTTCGTTTATATAGGAACTGTTAAAGACAATTTTTCCTGTTGAATCGAATAAATAAAATTCAACTAGTTTATTTGATTTATTTTCAATGAATAATTCATTTTGCACAGGATTGGGGTAGACAGAAAAAAGTTCTTCTTTCGATTTTTGATTTTCAATTGATAGGGGATTATTGGATAAAGATAAATTATCTAAATAAAGCAAATTACAAACATTGCTTCCAATACAAATGGTGTTTGCATTGGTTATTAAAATATGAATACTGTCAGGAAGTGCTGCTGAAATATAATTCAATGAAATTTGAAAAGGGGTAAATGAAACTGTAGAGTCAAAAGTGAATGTTCCGGAAGCTACTGTGTCATTTGATGTTCCATTAAAATGTGTCAAAGTTACATTGGCTAAACCATTGGAAAGTCCTGTCGAATCGCCCGTTATATATTTGAAGTATCCATGTAAATATTGTGGACTGAAACCAATTGAATCATTGTATTCAATTGACTGATAAGCGTAAGAATACCAATTATGCAAAATCACCGAATAGCTTCCGGAATAGCTATCAGTAGTCTGACTTATGCCAAAATCATAATCTTGTGTCCAGCCGGAAAGCTTACCGCAATTAGGATTAAGAACTCCAAAATCAGTAGCCAGAGTTTGTGTATAGGTTCCCTGATATAATGTATCCCATGATTCGAAGTTGCCGTTTTTGATTTGACTAAAGGTCAGTTGTGAAGAGAAAAGTAAAAGAAAGAAGGCTATATTTTTCATACTTCTAAAGTTAATGAGAATAAAGTTAATGTAATTTTTTGTGTTAAATGCAGACTTGCGTTTTTTCTTTAGAATGTGACTATGAGAAATTGAAATCATTTTTTGAATTTAGTAAAATATCCTACATATAGGCAGTTGGAATCATCTTTGTGAATTATTTCATTCGTTTATTTATTCATGCTGTCCGCCGGCTGGTGGGTAGTCTTGCAAGAGGGGAAAACGAGGGGTCTCTTCGCATGGCGTCAGCTGCATTTTTTTAATCAATTAATATTTTTTACAATAATTTCCGAGTAAATGTATCGAGGGCTCTTCGATTATTGATTTTAGCCCCGGGGCAAAATATGCCTTCTTTTCAGTGTGAAAGCGATTCTTGATTTTACCCCCCGGCAAAATATGCTTTCGTTTCAGAGCTACCAGGGATATTCAAAATATTTTAAAAGCTATTCTCCGGAAATGAAATTTTCGAAAAAGTATTTTTCGAATTTCATTTCAGTTTTCATTACTCTATACTAAGCTCTAATTAAAACGTTTTATTCCTTTATTAAGCTTTTCTTTTAAAACTGCAAAAAAGAAAATTCTGTGTAGTCCGGAAAGGAGTTATGTGGTCTTCTGTTACGCACTTTATTTTTTCAAAACCATTTTCTAGTTGCAATTGCAATTCCTGCTCTGTGTATTGGTGTACTTCGAGCATACTGCATTTTTGGGGTCCTTTATCAGAGAAGGTGCCTATTGCCATAAAATTATTTACAGCTTTTCGTGCTATGTCTAAATATTTGTTTATGTCTTCGGTAAGTGTAAGAAAATGAAATGTGGCTCTGTCGTGCCAGCAGTCATAAATAGTTGAAGGTTGGAATTCTGTTACATCACAAACAATCCAATGTACTTTCGTTGCTTTATCACCAAGTCTATTCTTCGCTTTTTCAATTGCAGTGGATGAAATGTCTAGGACAGAAATATTTTCATAACCCTCCTCAAGCAAACAATCAACTAATTTACTGTCACCCCCGCCAATGTCAATAATATTGGCGGTTTTGGGCAATTTGAAACTATGAATAAAATCTAAAGAAGTTTTTGGCAACTCTTGTGTCCAGCTTACTTCATGGGCTTGTTTAGAGGAATAAACTTTTTCCCAGTGTTCTTTTTTTGATTCCATTATTTTGAAAATGTCATTTTAGCCGGTGAGATATTTTTTGTGTAATAAAAGCCGTTGTAATCGTAATCTGTGTTTTCTGAAAGCAAAATCAAATATTGATTATAACCAGAAGTGGAATTGTAAACGGTCGGTTGACTACCAAGTTGTTTTATTTCTAATCCGTTTTTAAAATTAGCATTGCAGCTTCCTTCCTTGTATTCCATGTTAAGTGAACAAATTTTAACAGAGAGATTTCTTTTAAGAACGGATGCCATTGTCATTGGATTGGTGATACGGTTATGATAGTTGCCGCTTAGCGTTATTAGTTTCCATACCGGGTGTTGTTTATATTGTGTTATTATTTTTTCTGCCATCAGACTATCTCTTTCGTATGCTTTGCCTTCATTAGGGTTGACATCAAAAAAGAATATTTTCGCTAAATTGTTTTTATTTAATGTTGAAATAAGGTTTGCCCACGGGAAAGATTCTCTGCCATCTATAAAGGGCGGGTTGTTGAAAAATTCACTTTGATAAATACTACTATCTGTAAGTTGTGAAGTAAATAGCGTCATTAAGGTTGGTGGTATTTCCAATCCCACTAAAACGCAATCACCTTTTTGGGTGAAAAGGTTTGTCAGGCCCCTTACAAAAGGTGCTGATTCATTAGTCCCATGCATTTCTCCAATCATGATTATCTGAAACGGTGAAAGTAAGGTGTAAATACTTTCACTTAACTTTTCCGGATTGTCAATACGAATTGCGTGTTTTTTCAAATATGTTTCATCGTCCTGGCCGTTAACGTTTAGGAAATTGAAAATCAGAAATAGGAATATGATTCCTTTCATTTTGTTAGATATTTGCAGGGAAGCTTGTGGCGTAAAGTATGGTTACAATCAAGGTTCCAAATTACTTGTTATCTATTGATAAAACTAGACAATATCGATGAAAGGTATTGTGGTGGGTGTGCATAATTGTTTGTTGTATTTATGTATTTTCTTAATTCTCATTTAGAATGGAAGGGATCAAAACTTATTTTTGGCTTTACTAATTTATTGCATTAAGTCGATTTTTTAAATATTTCAAAGATATTTTGCATTTTTTGGATCTCTAATTTTTTGCTTTTTTTGTTTATTTATTGCGTGCATTTTTTTAACTTGCAGAATTCGAAATCTTATAACTGACCGGATATCATTAATTTAAAAGCAAAAAGATGAAAAAAACAGTTACATTAAATTTTAGATTTTTCTACTTTGCAATAGCAATATTGACTGTTAATATTTCTAATGCCAATGAGCCGACGACAGTCTTAACAACTGCCGTTTGTGCAAATCCCCCAACAACAAATCCGGGTGGTCCTTATTCTTCTTGTGCTCAGGTATCATTGAATGGATCAATTGGCGGTAGTGCGACCAAAGGAACATGGTCATCTCCCTCCGGTGGTACTTTTGTTCCAAACGATACAACTCTTAATGCCGTTTATATTCCTTCTGCACTAGATTCTTCTAATGGTACCGTAACCTTATCACTTACATCTGATAATCCGCTTGGTGGAGATTGTATAGCGGCAATTAACACAGTAGTAATTTCTTTTACGTTTAATACAATTATTGATAACAATGTTTGCACTATTGATGGCTGCAATACTTCAACAGGAGTCGTATACCATAATTGGGCAACAGACGGTGCTCCCGGAGAAAATGATAGTAATCCTTGCACGGATGACTATTGTATAGCGGGCAACTCTGTGCATTCAGCACTTACATCAATTAATGACAACAATTCTTGTACTACTGACGGTTGCGATACCAATACCGGCGCTGTATCTCATATTGCTCTTCCCGATGGTTCGCCTGCCGATAATGATAATAATGCCTGTACAATTGATGTATGCTCCGGAGGCAATCCTACTCATTCTAATGTTACCGATGGTCTTCCCGGTGACACTGACAATAATGCTTGCACTAATGATTGGTGTTTGGGCGGTGTAAATCAACATACGCAACTTCCCGGTATTAATGATAATAATAATTGTACCATCGATGTTTGTGATATGAATAGCGGAGCTATAACTCATACTAATGCTCCTGATGGTACAGCAGGTGATACTGATATTAATGCTTGTACTGACGATGTTTGCATGAGTGGAACTACGTTGCATAATATCAAAAACACAGACGATAATAACATTTGTACCACCGATGGATGCAATACTTCTACGGGGGTTTATCATACTCCTTTAACAGATGGTTCCCCCGGATTTAACGATGGAAATGCCTGCACAAATGATTATTGTATGGGAGGCTCTCCTGTTAATACTCCTCTTCAGGGGATTAACGACAATAATCCATGTACACTTGATGGCTGCGGTACAGGTACAGGCATAATTTCACATTTAAATGCAAGTAACGGTACTCCCGGTGTATCTGATTTTAATTCATGCACAGACGATGTTTGCTCCAATGGCATAACGGTTTATAATCCTGTTTATATGGACGATGCCAATGCCTGTACACTTGATGCCTGCAATTCTTCAAACGGTGCCATTACTCATGTTTCTAACGTAGATGATAATAATTTCTGCACAACCGATGCTTGCGATACGTTTACCGGTCCAACACATATTCCTCTCTCAGGTATTACCGACGATGGCAACATCTGTACTTCAGGTGAAAATTGTAACAATGGTGTTTTTATTCCCGGTGTTGCAACTTTTGTTGACGATAACGATATTTGTACTTTCGACGAATGCAATTCAATTACAGGGGCTATAACACATACTCCTGTTTCATGGGATGATGGAAATGCCTGCACACTTGATTATTGCAATACATTAACCGGTGTCGCTGTTCACGCTCCGACACCAACTGTTTTTATAGGAAATGATACAACTTTAATCTCAGGTTCAACTCTTATACTTGATGCAGGTGCCGGATATTCCTATTTGTGGTCGACAGGTGAAACCACCCAGACAATTACAATAAACGGTCCGGGATTATTTGCTGTGACAATTATGGATCAAAATGGTTGTATCGGCAGTGATGACATTAGAATTACCCTCCCAACAATTATTAAATCTTTGATTGAAAAGTCTACTATATCCGTTTTTCCAAATCCGTCTAAGGGTAGTTTTAACCTTCAATTTTCAGTCTCTCAAAAAAGCTGTCGAATAGAAGTCATCAATATCCTCAATCAGATAATCTATCAAGCCGAAGAAAAAAATATTAGTACCTCTCAAATCCTGAAACTTGATCTGAATCTCCCCAAAGGCACTTATCTTCTTCGATTACTTTCCAACGATACTTCAGCTCGAAAGTACATAGTTGTAAATTAGTACTAAGTACTAAGTACTAGTGCTTCCCCTTCGCCGACAAATACCTCTCTGCATCAATAGCTGCCATACATCCGGTACCGGCTGCTGTTACCGCTTGTCTGTATGTTTTATCGGCAACATCACCTGCAGCAAAAACACCTTCTATATTGGTGCGGCTCGTGCCGGGAATTGTTTGGATATACCCCACATCATCCATTTCAATCCAGTCTTTGAAGATTACTGAATTGGGTTCATGACCAATGGCTACAAAGAAGCCCTGTACATCAAGTTTGCGCTCTTCATTGGTTTTATTATTTAAAACGATTACACCATTGACTGTTTTGTCGCCAACGATTTCTTTCGTTGACGAATTCCATAATATTTCAATGTTGGGTGTGTTTTCTACTCTGTGCTGCATGGCTTTACTTGCACGCATTTCATCCCTGCGTACAATCATATAGACTTTTTTACAAAGTTTGGCAAGATAGGTAGCTTCTTCAGCGGCAGTATCACCTGCACCAACAATGGCAACATCCTGTCCGCGGAAAAAATAACCATCACATACAGCACAGGCAGAAACTCCAAAGCCATTATACTTTTGCTCTGATTCCAAGCCCAGCCATTTCGCTGAAGCTCCTGTTGCAATAATTACTGTGTCGGCTGTGATAACCTTGTTTTCATCAATGATAACTTTGTGAATGGGCCCCTTGAAATCAACGGAAGTAGCATAACCATATCGAATATCAGCACCAAATCGTTCTGCTTGTGCTTTAAAATCTTCCATCATTTCAGGACCCATTGTCCCCTTAGGATATCCGGGATAATTTTCTACTTCTGTTGTAATGGTAAGTTGTCCTCCCGGTTGCAATCCCTGGTATAAAACAGGCTTTAAATCGGCACGAGATGCATAAATAGCAGCAGTATAACCTGCAGGACCTGAACCTATGATCAGGCATTTAATGTGTTCTGAATTTGTCTCCATAATTGAAGTACAAAAGTAACACTTTTTTTACCAATATATTTCTACTAAAATTGAAGGAGTTTCTATTGTATTTTTTTCAACAATAAAAATTCTCGAATTCTTGTAGAGTATGAGTTTGAAGAATATTGATTTGGTTATATTTTGAAGAAATTAGTTTTTGAAATAGGTACAAATATTTTTGATAAACGTACTATCCCGGAAACGAAGACATATTTTACCCCGGGGCTCAAATCAAAAATAGAAGAGCCCTTGGTATACCCAATCAGTTTTATTACGATACAATTCGGTTTTAGACTAAAAATTAAATGGCTTGCGCCCTGCAAAAGACCCCTTGATTTCCCCTTTTGCAAGACTATCCGCC
>JAYURB010000411.1:0-18114 GCA_043756425.1 Bacteroidota bacterium | reverse complement strand
AATACACGTATAAATATTTTGAAAAACTTACTGTAGTTGCAGGTGTACGCGAAGACCTGCAGGAAAATAATAAATTGGTTTTCACTCCCCGTCTTCATGCTAAATATAATTTTACTGAAAACCTTATTTTTAGGATAAGCGGAGGACGCAGTTATAGAAAACCTTACCTGCTGGCAGATAATTTATCGGTACTGGCATCATCCAGACAAATTGTTTTTAAAGAAAATATTTTAGCTGAAAGAGCATGGAATTACGGTACTAACCTTACTTTAAGAGGTAAGTTAGGAAATCGTGAGTATTCGCTGAGTGCCGATGCTTATCGTACAGAGTTTTCCGATCAGCTGGTTGTTGATGCATATTCTGATTCTGCAAAAATTTCTTTTTATAATTTAAAAGGAAGCTCATACAGTAACAGCTTTCAAATTACCTTAAATGCTGAAATTATTGAAAGGTTAGACCTCCGACTAGGTTATAAGCTGGAAGATGTCCGGTCAACATTTAATGGAAAACTGGAACAGAAGCCGCTTATATCGAAGGATCGCTATTTAGCATCTCTTTCATACCGTACGAGCAATAAACATTGGAAATTCGATTATACTATAGTCTTTGAAGGAAAGAAAAAACTTCAGAATGTATTTTTCGATGCTGAGAATGGGAATAAGAATTTTTCTCCTTCTTTTACATTGATGAATTTTCAGGTTACAAAGGTTTTCAGGAAGTTTGAATTATACGGTGGAAGCGAAAACCTAACTGATTACAGGCAATTACACCCTATTATTCATCCGGAAAATCCTTTGGGAAATTCATTTGATGCAACAAATATCTGGGGCCCAATACAGGGCCGTCGTATTTACCTTGGATTTAGAATGTCCATTATCTAGTTAATAAATATTTAAAAAATAAAAATTAAACATGAAAAAATTAATTCAGTTTCTCCTGCCCGTTTTCATAATGGTTGTGAGTGTTTCATTAGTTAAAGCACAAACAGACACCGTACGAATACAAACATCTGCTGTATGTAAAACATGTAAACAGACAATAGAGTCTGATCTGTCTTTTGAAAAGGGGGTTAAGAAATCGGATCTTGATCTCGAAACAAAAATCGTTACAGTAATTTACGATTCTAAAAAAACCAATGCAGAAAAGATCCGTTTAGCAATAACTAAATCCGGTTACGATGCCGATTCATTGCCAAAGGACCCTAAAGCATTCAGAAGATTACCGGATTGCTGCAAGAACCCCGAATCAGAGATGCATTAATTATTATTTTCTTTCGAAAACTTTTTCTCCGTTAATAAAGGTCGCCAGCACTTTTATTGACGGAATTTCTTTTTCATCGACCTTCATAATGTCTTTGTCAAGTATAATGAAATCGGCAAATTTCCCTTCCTCTATGGAACCTTTTTCTTCTTCTTCGAAATTGGCATAAGCAGCTCCCACGGTCATTGCTCTTAAAGCATCTTTACGTTTTGTTTTATTTTCTATTTGAAAGCCGCCTTTAGGATTTCCCTGCAAATCTTTTCGCTCAACTGCTGCATACAGAGTATACATGGGGTTAATGTTTTCAACCGGAAAATCTGTCCCGTACGCAATCAATCCATCACATGCATCACGTATATCTTCGTATGCATAGGCATCTTTCATTCTTTTTTTACCGAGTCTTTCTTCTGCCCAATTCATATCGCTGGTTGCGTGCGTTGGTTGAACAGAAGGGACAATACTATAATCCGAAAGTTTTTTTCTATCACGTTCTTCCATAACCTGGCAATGTTCCAATCGCCACCGGCGTCTGTTATCGCTGGAAAGGTGATTCGTATATACATCAATTATTTCTTTGGCTGCGGAATCGCCTATAACATGCGTACACAATTGAAATTTATAGTTAAGGGCTTTTTCAGCCAGCTCCTCAAAGTATTTTCGAGGATGAAGCATGAAGCCAAAATGTCCTTTCTGATCAGCATATTCTTCTTTAAAGCAAGCACCTCTTGAACCCAGAGAACCATCGGCATAGGTTTTTATTGCATTCACATGCATTCTGTCATTCTTAAAAGGACCATGTTTAAAATAATGTTTTAATGTAGCAGGATCATCAGACAACATTGCATAAATCCTGATTTTGAGTTTGCTTTTGTTTTGTAAATCGATAAGCGTTTGAATTGAATCTTTTCCAAGACCAGCATCATCAAGAGTTGTAAGTCCAACTTCAAAACAATTGTCCTGCGCTTTGAGTAAAGATTCTTCAATCATTTCAGAAGAAAATGGAGGAATTTTTTCTTTCACTTTCTCCATTGCATTATCTATTACAAGACCGGTCAATTTACCATCTTTCAGAAGAATTTCTCCACCGTCGATTTTTGTAGATGCGGAAATTCCGGCTATTTCAAGCGCCTTAGAATTACATAAAGCTGCATGACCGTCAATACGCATTAGGAAAACAGGTTTGTCGGGATAAAGACTGTCAAGCAAAGCTTTACCGGGAAACTGTTTTTCCTCCCAGTCATTCTGATCCCAGCCGCGGCCTAATATCCATTGGAATTTTTTATTTTTTGCATACTCGGAAACCTTCGTTAGTACTTCGTCAAAAGATGTAGTTCCATATAAATCACATTTTAATAGATCTGTGGCATAACCATAAAAATGACAATGTGCATCGATAAAGCCCGGGAATACGATTGCCCCCTTGAGGTCAATTTTTTCTGTTGCAGCAAACTCGCTTAATATGTCTGCATTAGAGCCTACTTCCTTTATTCTGCCATTAGAAATGGCAAAAGCATCAGCACTGTTGAAGTTGTTATCCATCAGGTAAATCTTTCCATTATAAAAGACCTTATCCGCATGCCTTTTAAAACTACAGGAAGTGGAAAAAAGTATGGTAAAACTTAAACCGAAAGTGATAATTTGTAAAATTTTCATAGTTTTTTAAATGGAGCTGCAAGGTAAAGAAAAGGTTTATAGAATTTTGAAAATGACATTTTGCTAATTTTGTTCCCTATCTTTGGCAAAAAAATAGCTTATTATGGATGCAGAACAGCTTGAAAAATTACGCTACCCAATTGGAAAATTTAAGGATCCTTTCGATTATGCGCCAGGGGATATAAAAAAATGGATCGGTGAAATCGAAGCGTTGCCTGGCCTTTGCAGCAAAGAATTAGAACAGTTTACCAATGAAATGCTGGAAGAATCCTATAAGCCGGGAGGGTGGACAGCCCGTCAGGTTATTCACCATATAGTTGACAGCCATATGAATGCATATATTCGTTTTAAACTTACCCTTACTGAAGACTTGCCAACTATAAAGCCTTATGCAGAAGCACTTTGGGCTGAGCTGCCTGATAGTAAAGCTCCTATAGAAACATCACTTGTGCTATTAGAGGCCCTGCACAGCAGGTTTCTAATTATATTGAAAAGCATAAATGAGCAACAGTTTAATCGCAGCTATTTTCACCCCGGAAGCAATAGGAATTATTCTCTGAAAAACGCTTTAGCCTTATATGCCTGGCATGGAAATCATCATCTCGAACACTTGAGAATAGTAAAGCGTAAATTTGCAATGACTGCAAAATAATGTAATTACTATAAGTGATTTCTTAATTGTTTCTTGTTTCAAATACCACTAACTTTTTACCGTTATCAAAGTACAAAACCCCAAAACCTATTCTCATGATGCAATGGTTTAAACCATGGATTCGCAAACAAAAGAAGTTGTTAATAGTTCTTGCTATTGCAGGAAGTACCCTCGTTTCTTTAAGTTTTGTTGAAGATTATTATTTTGAAGTAAGTAAAAACCTCGACATTTTTACGATGGTTTTTCGCGATGTAAATGTCTATTATGTCGACAGTCTGCAGCCGGGAAGCTTAATGAAGAAAGGTATCGATGCCATGCTGCGCACCCTCGATCCTTATACTGTTTATATTCCCGAAAGCGATATAGAAGATTATAGAATGACGCATATTTCTGCTGAGTATGGAGGAATTGGTGCTTTGGTGCATCAAAGAAATGGGGAAGTTGAGATCAGTGAAATTTACGAAGGTTTCCCGGCTCAAAAATCCGATGTTAGGGTTGGTGATAAAATTCTTTCCGTGAATGGAAATTCTACATCGAATCGTTTAGTTGACGATGTGACTGAATATATGAAAGGTCAGAAGGGCACAAGCGTAAAATTGGTTTTAAAGCGCGAGGGTGTTGCAACGCCAATTGAAAAAACTATTGTTCGTGATGAAATAAAATTTAAGAATGTTCCTTACTATGGAATGATCAATGAAACAACAGGCTACATTAAACTTTCTCAGTTCCTTGAAAACTCTGCTGATCAGGTAAAAGAAGCACTGGTTGCTTTGAAAGCTAATCCAAAACTTGCAGGTGTTATTTTTGATCTGCGTGGAAACGGAGGAGGACTTCTGAAAGAATCAGTTGAAATTGTAAACCTCTTCGTTGAAAATAATCAAAAAATTGTTTCTCAAAAAGGTAAAATAAAGGAAATGAACGTCGATTATTTTGCCAATAAATCTGCTGTTGATAAGGATATTCCAATTGCAGTTCTTGTTGACCGCGGGTCTGCATCTGCCTCTGAAATTGTTACCGGCGCCCTGCAGGAACTTGACAGGGGTGTAATAATCGGACAACGTACCTTTGGAAAAGGTCTTGTGCAACAAACTTATAACCTCTCATACAATACGCTTCTTAAAGTTACCATTGCAAAATACTATACGCCAAGTGGAAGATGCATTCAGGCACTTGATTACACACACAGAAATGCCGATGGGAGCGTATATAAAGTTCCCGATTCTCTTATTACAGAATTTAAAACGAAAAACAACCGTTCGGTTTACGACGGCAGCGGAATTTTTCCTGATTTTTATACTGATCCGGTAACATACAGTAATCTTGCTGTTTCTTTATTCTCCAACTTCCTAATTTTCGATTATGCCAATAAATATTATCGTGAACATCCTTCAATTTCAACTGCAAAGGAATTTAATTTGTCTGAAAATGAATATGCAGACTTTGTGAAGTTTCTGGAAGGAAAAAAATATGATTATACCGACAAGAGTGAGAAAAAATTATTGGAGTTAAAACACGCTGCTGAAAAAGATAAGCACTTTCAAGCTATACAAAATGAATTTATCGCTCTTGAAAAAAGAATGAATGATAATAAAAATCAGGATCTGACCAATCATCACGATGAATTAAAAAGAATACTAGAGGGAGAAATTGCATCAAGGTATTATTATCAAAAGGGCAGACTGGAAGCTAATTTTAAGTATGATGCTGAAGTTAAACAGGCAGTCAATATTTTAAATGATAAAGTTCTTTACGCTTCCGTTTTAAAAGGCGAAGGAAACTATAAGGTTATTGGAAAACCGGGGTCCGAAGTCCAAACTAAAGCGAATAATGAGCGTGAAGAAGATGAAGAGGATAATTAATTTGGGAATTTGAGAAAACGGTAATATTTTTTTATTTTAAAAAAATATTTTCTTTAATTAGCTAATTAACGAATTAACCAATTAACGAATTTTAAATTAGTTTGTAGCCTTACAAATAAAAATCAATAAATATGGGTAGAGCTTTTGAAAAACGAAAACATAAAATGTTTGCTCGCTACGATAAGATGGCGAAAACATTTACGAAAATTGGCAGAGAAATAGCTATTGCCGTAAAAAGCGGCGGTCCTGATGTCGACCATAACCCTCGTCTTCGAGCTGCCGTTCAGAATGGTAAGGCTGTTAACATGCCTAAAGACCGCCTTGATAATGCCATTAAACGTGCGGCCTCCAAAGATGAAGGTAATTTCGAAGAGGTAGTTTATGAAGGATATGGTCCGCACGGTGTACCGATTCTCGTTGAAACAGCTACAGACAACCCTACACGTACCGTTGCAAATGTTCGAATGTATTTCAATAGGGGCAATGGCACCCTTGGGAAAACCGGTTCTCTCGATTTTTTATTTCAACGCAAAGGAGTATTTCGTTTGGCCAAAGATGAAAAAATTAATCCCGACGAACTGGAATTGGAATTAATAGATTTCGGACTTGAAAACATGGAAGTGGAAGAAGACGAAATTGTTATTTATTGTGCGTACGAAGATTTTGGCAAAATGTCTAAAGGATTGGAAGATAAAAAAATTACTGTTAAAAAATCTGCACTCGAGAGAATCCCAAATTCCTTTGTCGAATTAAATGAGACACAACAGGATGAGGTTTTGCAGTTAATAGATAAATTTGAAGAGGACGATGACGTTCTTGCTGTTTATCACAATCTGAAATGATTATTCATGTGGTTCAATATGAACCAATACTTCCATAATTTGCGGTAGTTCCTGCTTTAATTTATCTGCTAGTCTATGCGCTATTTCATGGCCCTGACGAACCGTAATATCTGCATTTACAATTGCATGAAGGTCGACATGATACCTTAATCCTGATTTTCTCACATAACACTTTTCTGTTGCAACAATTCCATTTACGGTAGAAGCCGTTTTTCGTATATCTACGATAAGATCATCGTAAAAATGTTCGTCCATTATTTCCCCTAGAGCCGGACGAAAAATTAAAAAGCTATTATAATAAATCACCAAACCTGCCAATAAAGCTGCCCAGTCATCTGCTGTTTCATAACCCTTGCCCATAATCACAGCTATAGAAATACCGATAAAAACAGCCAGTGATGTAATGGCATCGCTTCTGTGATGCCAGGCATCTGCTTTTAATAGTGAACTTTTAGTTGTTTCACTTCTTTTTTTTACAAAACGATAAAATAATTCTTTAATAACAATAATAGGTCCCAGGACCAATAACGTAAACTTACTTGGTAATTCATGAGGTGTTCTTATGTTTACAATGCTCTCATAAACGATAATGGTAGCTGAAGTTATTAAGAAGCCAACTACAACAAATGTTATTATTGGTTCTGCTTTACCGTGTCCGTACGGATGATTTTCATCAGCCGGCTTTGATGAATATTTAATTCCGAATAATGTGAGAAAAGAAGAAAAAATATCTCCTGTTGATTCTATTGCATCTGCTATTAACCCATACGAATTTCCTAAATACCCCGTAATCCATTTAACCAATGCTATGCCCGTATTGCCCAATATACTTATGTATGTTGAGCTTATAGCTTTCTTTTCATTGCTCATAAAATGGTATACGGAGTTGGGTAATCAGCAAATTTAAAAAAGAATTATATAAAATGTTAGAAAAACGAAAGTAATTCTTTCTGACAAAGCTCTATTTAAATACTATTAATGCAGTTTCTCAATTTCTGAGGCCAGTGAAAAATCTTTATTGGTAACTCCACCTGCATCATGAGTCGAAAGCCGCACATTGAGTTTGTTATAAACATTTGTCCATTCCGGATGATGATTCATTGATTCGCAAATAAAAGCTATTCGTATCATTTGACTAATTGCCTCGCGAAAATTTTTAAAGACAAAATCTTTTTCCAGAGCGTTGTTATTAAATTTCCATCCGGGTAACCCCGATAATTTTTCCGAAGAATTTTCTGCTGAGTATGTTTTCATAAAAGCGGTGTAAGTGATTTGTAACTAAAATTAATTTTTGCCAATTGTACTGCAATTGGCTCCGTATATTTAAATGGATGCTTACAAACTCTTACCTCATTAAATACATTTTCCCCCAGCCTTTTTTGAAGTACTTGTCTATTTCCGTTTCTCTTTGCTCAATGGTTTGACCGTGTAAATCAGTAACAACTCTGTATAAGTATAAGCCATTCGCAAGCTGATCGCCGAATTCATCTTTTCCGTCCCAGGCATAATCGGTAATATTTCTGCCTACATGTATATTGCCAAGCTCATTCTGCATAATTTCCCGAACGATTTTACCGGTTACCGTCATAATCTGAATTTTCATTCCTGTCGGTATTTCATTGCCGGTAAGTGTAAACACGAAGCGGGTAGAAGTGGAGAATGGATTTGGATAATTCAACATTTCAGTTATTGTAGATTTGTTGACTACTTCAAAGGATATTTTATAATTGAACCGACCCGATTCATTTTTACTCCTGTCTGTAGCTTCTACTTCTAGCCAGTAAATTCCATCTTGGGTAAGGGAAGGATTCCATTCTATACGGCAGCTGTTTTTAGGAAGCACGGCCGGTACGAAACGCATTTCCTTATCGTAAACAAGGGTATTCCATTCTACAGGTATGGAAGTATTGGAATTTGGCGGTGTAATGTAAACCTTGAAGTTTTCTTTGTTGTTTAATGCAAGAAATTTATTCTCATCATGCAATTGAATGACAATTTGTGGTTTTCCGGATACGATATCTTTATTTAAAATATGTACACCGTCAAATGTAACGTCAAGTATAGGGTTAATCTTATCACGGTCTATATTGAATTTAATTTCAGCAAAGTTATTAAAGTGATATTTTTCTATCTGATGATAAGGCGGCTTAAACGGATTGGCTTCAATCCAAAGACTATTTTCTCCTGCAAGACCAAAGGTGGTGTCAATGCTTATGCTTGCCGTAAGAAACTGATTGGAACGGAGGGAATCCAGTTTATAATTTATAAGATCATGCCGTCTCCTGTCGTTGTCGTATAGAAAAAAGGAAACACCTAAACTATCCATTGGAAGATTGCCAATATTATCTATGGCTATAGACATGCGCAATGTATCACCTTCTTGCAGAGGATTGTTGTAAAATGAAAAAGTACGACTAGGATTAATGGCACATTCAGGAACTTCGTCATAATATATTCTCCAATAATCCATTTGTGGGGGAGTATACAAAGTATAATCCTGCAAATGGCATTGTAATTTTAAGTATGGATAATTTGTTGCAGATATCCACGAAAGGCTGGTGTCCTTTCCGCTGGAATACTGAATGTTGTTCGCAAGTACATCCCACTGATTTGAGGTTGCGTTTAAACCATAAATATTTACATAAACGATATCGTTGAGAGGCATACTTTCCACAGGATGTTGATTCCAATGCAACGACTCCCAGCGTGTGGCAGGCCCTATGGTGACGGAATTTATATCACCCCGGTTCCAAATGCTGGTTAATACCACACTCATAGAGTACTCCGTGCTTAAGGGATTTATTGTATCACCAAACAATTCATCTTTGGAAGCAGGATTTCCTTTTTGTATAAAATAAATAAAGGGCTGATTATCTACTAAATTTGAAGGATTAAAGCCAAGGGAAGATAAGGTAGAAATAAAAGGACTAACAGTTGAATAAGGATATGTAAACCAACTGTACATTAAAATATAATTCTTATTTGGAATAGTTGCAATGAAAGAATCCAGACTATTCATGTTAGCTGCATCGCCTAATCTGAAAATAAAATAATTATCCGGTCTGTTGCGGCATCCATTAACCCCATGTCCTTTTATAATTGGGTCGCCGCAAAAATACCCTGAATCAATATAAAACTGATTAGCCTGTCCGGCAAAATTCCCACATGTATTCCAGGGAACAAGACTTACAGAATCCAAGATAGCAACCATAACGGCAGGAGCTAATTGGCATCCGTCACTTTCTCCGGTAGTATTATTAAGTTTATAACCAACTTCGCTATATTGACTCGGACCATTCGGAGCGCCTCGTGTAGTTATCTTTAAGGCTTTAATATTATTTACAAAGTCAAATTTCCTTGCCAGTGTATCGTAGCGGACATTTTCAAAACCATCATTTTTAAATTGATGAAAATGTGATTGTGCCCAACCTGTTTTTCCGGGTATGTACATAAATGAACTTTGCTGCCAATGAAAATTAGCCGTGTCGTATTGAATTGAATCGTTAGCTACACGCCAGAAATAAACTACACTGTCTGATAAATTAAACCCCGGAGGGTTCCATGTAAATACGCCACCACTGTCAGTAAGAGTTATAGATCTAAATAATGGACTTGTTGTCATTCCCGGAGTTATGTCTTTCAAATTGAGATCCAGTGTATCAATTTCAAAGCGATAACTTGCTACACCTGCCATTGGATTGGCAGTGCTTGCACGCAAAGTAACAGTACTGTATGGATGAATGGCGTAGTCAGGAGGATAAATTGGTATTATATCTCTGGAATAAACAAAAAAGTCGGACTTGGTTGAATTGTTTAATAGATTGTCGTATTCGTCGACGCTATCAGGCAAATCAACTTCCACCTTTATTGAGTTTATGCCGGCTCCGGAAAATCCTCCGGTTTTTAAAGTTAAACTCAAATTATCTTCATAATAACAATGACTTCGTTTAATGGAATATATGGAATCAATTCCGTTAGGATAAGTATGGATTACTTTCACAATGAAAGAGTCAGGTACAGCTTTCCCCAGGTTTCTCGTTTTAATACTAACGGTAAAAGTATCAAGATCGGTTGTTATCGTGTTTGGAGAAAATGAAATATTTGATTCATTGATTGCGTATTCAGGTTTTGTAAAATGATAAAGTTTTAAAGCAGGATCGCCTTGTAAACACATTTCATGTGCAACCTGCTTTTCGCCGTTATTCATGGAAACCTGAATATCTTGTATTGCTTTTTTCATAAGAAGGCCAACGGATGCACCGTAATCAGAATGAGAAGCACGATCAAAAAATGCTTTGGTATACTCTCTCAGAAAATAAGGCGTTCCCAGACCGACGCTGGCTAAAAAACCAATAGCAGCTTTTTCAGGTTCCAAAACAAATTTTTCACTTACACTTTTTTGTGTAGTGTGAAAGTCACCGGAAAAACATGAATTAGCAACTACCATAGGATATTTTCCATGGTTATTATAGGCTGAAGGTTCATCTGTTGAATTGTCAAAAGAGGAACCGCTTGCATGCCCAAAGAATGTCATCAAAGCTACCCCTGCATCAATTTTTGCCTGAAGAGAATCAGCTAGATTAATTTGAATTGGGTTTGAATTAAATTTCAGATAGGTTGTTACATTTCCTCCCCAAGAGCTGTCTTCAAGTATAGATTTATATTCTGATAAATATCCTGCCAATAAAGTTTGTTGTAAAGTATCATTACCTCCTCCAAAATGTAAAATCTCTTTTTCCCATGCTTGGGGTGGACTGGCCTGAACGGCTTCATATTCCATTATTTTATGAAGGTAGTCGGTCACATTCGTATCACTCACGGCACTCAAGCGTCCGATTGGAATTTTAGGTTCCCATTGCGAGCCGTTTATTCCCGAAGTTAACAATATGTCGGAAGTGGGAACGCCATAAGAGCCAACAAGACACTGTGAATATAAATTGGTGTCATTCCTAATATCGGCCGGACTAAATGATTTTCCTATTAAAAATATATGTTGTGCTTCAGTGGGCCAGCTTCCAAGAATATAATGGGCAAAATTCTTTATTCCAAGTGGGTGTTTGCCAATTCCATAAGCGAACTGATCGTAAAGCTCATCTACATCAAGCAAAAGGCAGCGATTTAAATATGTGCCTGACTGATTTCTATAGTTAAAGTAATTTTGAGCTTCATTCATTAATTTTTTAGCCGTAATTATTATGTAAGCAGAGTCTATGCCCAGAGATCCTAAATCATTAAAGCGTCCGGGATTTCCTGAAACATAATTTATTTTAGATAGGGTAGGTGATTGAATGGAAGAAATGGAACTGATAAAACATTCTTTATTTGTTGCACCATTGTCGTTATCAACCAATGCCTGAAATGTGCTTCCATTTTGGGAAATCAATATTCTTTTGTGATTTGTCAAATCATACATAACAGGAACCGATCCGCCATGGTTAAGGTTTGTTATATCCATTCTTGCCTTTCCCTGTGTATCATCAGGAATAAATAATTTGAAAGTGCTTTTACCTTCCAGATCCATTGTATGCGGATACTTCATCGAAAACCAATAGAACATACTATATTCAGGAGGAAAAATTGCTGAACTTACATTGAAAGTACAAGTACTGGTGGACGATGTAAAGAGATTGGATGCTACTGAAAAGCTATAATTTTTAAGTGACTGATAGTAATAGGTGTCATTAAAGGTGATTCCCGGAAAGGTTACTAATAAATTGTGTGGATTATTATTTACACCTCCTACGGAAAAACTAATTTCGGCATTCGGTGCTCCTGATGTGGAATAAACTCTATCGGTGGAAATAGGTATGTTTAAAGGGTAATTGCCTAAAGAATAATTTCCAAAGACAGCTCCCCATCCTTCACTTTCCGTATAGTCGATTGACTGTTCATCCGCTCCTCTGTTATATCCAACCAATCCTCCTCCACCGGAAACTAATGCAGGTATATCGCTTGTAAGAACTAATGATTCTTTAATAAAATAAGAAGCAGGGTTATAGGAATTAAAATTCGAACTATTTGTTAATGTTACCCTTTTACCATTGTTTAAAGAGCTATAAGTAAGGAAATAAACGGAGGTGTCATTAAACAAACTGTATTGCGGAGTTGGTTGCCAGTTGGGATCTGCATATAATTTTGCATCGAGTGAGCCATCGTTTTTTTGTCCATAAAATTCAATGAAATCAGAAGCATCAAGAATACCATCGTTTTCTCCTTCAACATAAATAAATTGTTCTACTCCATTGTGATAAAGTTGAAGTTTTCTCGGGTCAATACCTGTTGTTGTTAAACCGGCAAAATTCAGTGCTTGCGTGCTTATTCTGTAAATTCCGTCACGAACAATTTTTATTTTAAAATAATCCTGATTGTAATTGATCCATGAATTTTCATACAACTGGGAAAATACAGGTTTAATAAATAAACAAAAAACTAAAAGCAGTAATTTTTTTTTCATCAGTTTCCTTCAGGAGTTTATTGTTTATAGATGTCAAACTTCAATGAAAATATATTTGAATACAAAGTTTCCTGTCCAATGTTTGTTAATGCATAGTCAAGAGAAATTTTTCCAAACTTTATTCCCAATCCAAGGTTGGGCTGAATGATCTTACTTATCGTTCCATCAAGATTTTTTATGTTTTGAATATTTTGAATTCCTCCGCGAAGAAAGATCATATCGTTATAACCCAGTTCAAGTCCAAAGTGTGGATCAATGCTCACAGGATCGGATTGGATCAGCACATTTCTTTTTCCGTCAAAAGTCATGTCTGCTTCTAACTCAGTAAGTCCTGTTAATTTCGGATTAAATATTACTTGGTATCCTACACCATAAATTAATTTCGGCAAAGTAATCTCTGTTGAATTCTTTGGAATTTCATTTCCGGTTTGTGAAAAAGTTCCTTCCAGTAAATCGGTGTTGAAACTCCATGCATTGAAAGTAGAGGTTACGTCTTTGGCCATGAGACCGAATCTCCAGTCGTTTAATTTATATTGAGCTCCAAGATCAAAACCAAATCCCCAGGCTTTTCCAAAGTCTCCGGCTTTTCTGTGAATTATTTTTGCACTACCACCCAGCTTTAAGCCTTCTATTTTAGATTCTTTTGCATAGGAAAAAAGAAAGGCATAATCTGCAATGGAGAAAGAAGTAACTTTTGAGTAATCGATGGCGCCGGAAGCATCAATTAGATCGAGGGTATTGGGAATATCGTCTGTTCCAAAACGAATTACTGAAAAAGCAATCGTTCGACTGGTATCAATATGAGTAGCAAGTGTTGCATAATCAAATTTGGAAATGCCGGCAAACAATTCTGCATGCATGACGGCAACCTGTATATTGCTTTTTATCGATGTGAGTCCGGCGGGATTCCAAACTGCTGCTGTTGCATCACTTACTGTTCCGGTTACTGCACCGGACATACCCATGGATCGACCTCCGACACCAATGGATAGAAATTCATTACTGTATTTAGGTGCTTGAGCAGAAATTTCTGAAACAAGAAAAATAAAAAATAGGATAGAGAGGTTTTTTTTGAAAGTCATAACAGGTATAAATAGGTGTTCGTTCAAAACGAAACTCATGAAGGATTATTGTTGGTTTTCAGTTATATCTTAATATATGTAAAGTTACCATTTTCAAGAGTATACAGGAAGTGTTGACGAATATTTTCTACACTCTTTTCAACAACATTATTTACATTATAATTCCTGTAAGGATACAACAAAAACCCTCGGCAGATAACTGTTTGCAGCTTCCTTGTTTGATTATATTATTTAAATGCACATGTTAAACAATACAATCTTATGACAAACGGTTCGCTATATTGTAAAAAATGTTCAGTTTTTGGCTTTTTTAAGATTGGTTTCAATGAATGAAAAAGTCCGAAAATTACCGGTTCTAAATTTTAGTAAAAACCTTCGTTTTTAGTCTTCAAAATATCGTTTGAAAAGTTACTTTTGACTAAAATCTTACATGAGACGATGTTGAAATTTAATCTGCCAAATATTTTTACTTGTAGTAACCTTTTTTCAGGATGTATAGCCGCAGTTATGGTATTCAGAAATCACCTCGATATAGCAGCCTACTTAGTGTTTTTGGCAGCTTTTTTTGATTTGCTTGACGGAATGGCTGCCCGCAAAGGTTCAGGTTTTTCTGCTTTTGGGAAAGAACTTGATTCCCTTGCCGATGTTGTAAGTTTTGGATTTGTGCCAGGGGCTATAATGTTTAGACTTCTTCAGCAAACAAACATTGAACACTATTTATTTTCGGATTTTATAGCACGTATATTTCAGTTTTTCCCTTTCATCATTGCTGTTTTCTCCGCTTTGCGACTTGCAAGGTTTAATATTGATACGCGGCAAACAGTAAACTTTATAGGCTTACCTGTTCCTGCAAATGCCATATTAATCGTTTCGCTTCCTTTAATATTAAAACAATTTCCGGGTCAATACGATAATCTTATTCTCCATCCTTATTTCATTATTATTTTTTCCTCTATTTCTTCTTATCTTCTTGTTTCAGAATTAAATTTATTCTCCTTCAAGTTTAAGACTTTTAGTTTCAAAGAAAATTTTTATCAATACTTACTTGTATTTTTTACGTTGGTATTGTTTCCATTTCTTTTATTTGCCACCATTCCGATAATTATTGGTTTATATATATTTTTCTCATTTCTTCACAGTAAAACAAGCCAAAAAACAATACAATGAAATTTATAGCTGAAATTGATGTCATGCCTCTTAAAGCATTACTAGATCCACAGGGGAAAGCAGTTTCTCATGGACTGACAAATATGGGTCTGACCGGAATAGAAAATATCAGGATAGGAAAGCATATTACACTTGAAGTAAATGCTTCTTCACCGGAAGCTGCCAAAGTTGAAGTAGAAGAGGCTTGCAAAAAGCTTCTTTCAAATCCTATCATGGAGAGTTTTAATTTTAAACTCCATGAAGAAAAGGGGTAAAGCTTAATATGCTACTAAATGGTAAACGGTCGATAGCATTTTGGAAAGACTATCTTCTCAACTCAAAATTCTTACCCAGATAAACTTTTCTAACTTGTGGATCTTCTGCTAGTTCCTGAGCCGTACCTGCTTTGAGAATTCTTCCTTCAAATAGGAGGTAGGCCCTGTCAACAATGGTTAAAGTTTCATGAACATTATGGTCTGTAATTAATACTCCAATATTCCTGTCTTTGAGATGAGAGACTATAGATTGGATATCTTCCACGGCAATAGGATCAACACCGGCAAAAGGTTCGTCAAGTAAAATAAATTTTGGATCCACAGCCAAAGCACGTGCTATTTCCGTTCTGCGGCGTTCTCCCCCCGATAATAAATCACCTCTGCTTTTTCGAATGCGACCTAGTCCGAACTCTTCCAGCAGCGATTCTGTTTTTTTATTTTGTTCCTCCCGTGAAAGTTTTGTCATTTGAAGTACTGCACGAATATTATCTTCCACACTTAATTTTCTGAATACACTGGCTTCCTGGGCCAGATAACCGATTCCCCTTTGTGCACGTTTATACATGGCCAGTGTGGTAATTTTCTCATCATTGAGGTAGATTTCTCCATCATTTGGTTTTATTAGTCCAACAATCATGTAAAAGGATGTAGTTTTCCCCGCACCGTTTGGTCCAAGCAATCCAACAATCTCTCCCTGTGAAACCTCTATGGATACTCTATCCACAACAGTTCGTTGCTTATATCGTTTTATTAAATTTTCAGAGCGAAGCATCATAGAGGAAAGAATGATTTTGACCCTTTAGAAATACATACTACTGCGTTACTCTTATGAACTGCTGAAGTATAATTTATTTTTAATGTATTGTTCATTTAAATTCTGCTTTAATTTTAACTATAGTTTTTTGCTTAAAATAAAGCAGTTCGGTTTTATGTTGCTTTTCTCATTACATATGCACTTACCAGTATACTTATTTCATAAAGTACATACAATGGCATTGCTACCATAATTAAAGTTGTAGCGTCAGAACTCGGAGTTATTACTGCTGCCAAGATAAGAATTACGACTACTGCATGTCTCCTGTAAGTGCGCATAAATGTAGCAGTAAGTATTCCTATTTTAGTAAGAAAGTAAACGACTATTGGTAATTCAAATACAATACCTGTTATCAATGTCATGGTAGTAACCATAGAAATGAATGAATCGAGTGTAATGGTGTTTTTTACCTGTTCACTAACCTGGTAACTGCCCAAAAAGTTTACAGTCATTGGTGTTATAATATAATACCCGAATAAAACTCCAAGTAAAAAAAGAAATGAAGTGTAAAAAACTATCCCTCTAGCAAAAGTTCTTTCTTTAACAGAAAGTGCGGGTTTGATAAATCTCCACAATTCCCAGATAATATAAGGAAAGCTAAGAACAACACCGGCAATAAATGCAACCCACATGTGTGTAGTAAATTGTGCTGCCAGATCAGTACTTATCAAAGTAAAAGGAATAACGGTAACACAAAGTTCTTCTCCCAATCCTAATTTATTTCCCCAAGCACACAATATTTTGTACGTAATAAAATCAGGCTGTTTGGGTGCCAATAAAACAGTATCAAATAAAAATTCTTTAAAAAAGAAAAGTACTAATGCAAGGGTTACAACAGCAATGGCAGAACGAAAAAGGTGCCATCGCAAAGCTTCCAGGTGGCCAAGGAAAGACATTTCACCGGCGGCATTCGATTTGTTTGAAAATAAACCCATACCGGACAAAGATAGAAATACAATGTTAACGAAAGGAAGAAAAATACTTAGCCACGGATTTTCGTTTTGTGTCCTCCGCGGTAAAATTTCTATTAGATAGTTAGAATTTTACCGCGGAGTTCACCAGCGTCAATGCAGCAAGGAATTACGAAGAGGGGAGTTCATACCAAAAATTTGTTTTTCTTTCAGTCGCCCCAAAGAGAATATTTTATCGGGGTGCATAATATTTTTATTCAGCAAGTTAAATTTTCCCATCACGGGCAGTAAAATCATGTTTTCCAAACAATTGTTAATATGGTGCTCCGGATTTAAACTAATTTTTTGAAAAAATAAAATTATCTGAAGCATTTCCTTATTCATAAAAAAAGCAATTGATTTAACTCAGGAAATGTAGGATAAATTCTCCAAATTAAAAGTATACTATTTGACGAAATGGGTATAATGTGGGGTAAGGATTATTAAAACGTGGGTAGTATTTTATAAAATTGTCCCAAAAATCGTTTTTTACTTTTTGAAAGAATAGAGAAACACAAAAAAAAGTAACTCTTCTAAAAACTTACCGGCTACATAATCCCTTCTCTTAACAAATCATGTAAGTGTACAATACCTAAATATTTTTTTTTATCGGTAATTAATAGCTGAGAAATATTGTGCGTCTTCATTAGATCAAGCGCTGCAACAGCCATCGTTTCCATTGGAACTGTTTTGGGTTTTGTGTTCATAATGTCTTTCGCACGAATTCCTTCAATGGATTTATTTTTTAAGAGCATCCGCCGGATATCTCCGTCTGTAATTACTCCTATCAATTTTCCTTTGTCAATTACTGCAGCTGCTCCAAGCCTGTTTGAGGATATTTCGACAATAACTTTTTTTATGTTTTCATCCGGGGTAACTTTTGGCGAAGCATTCATCGGATAAATGTCTTTTACTTTAAGATAGAGTTTTTTTCCGAGAGCACCGCCCGGATGATACTTTGCAAAATCTTTACTTGAGAATCCTTTATTGTCAAGCAAACATACAGCCAAGGCATCACCCATGGCAAGCTGGGCAGTAGTACTTGAAGTGGGAGCTAGGTTATTGGGACAGGCTTCTTGTGCAACAAAGGTGTTTAAAACAAAATCACTGTGCAGGGCTAGATAGGA
>JAYURB010000410.1:0-2935 GCA_043756425.1 Bacteroidota bacterium | reverse complement strand
ATTGTGCAAAACCACTATATCATTTACCGATAATAATGTATCTTCATAAACTTTAGACCAATTCAAGCCACCATCAAGAGATTTTAATATTATCCCCTTTTTTCTACCATTACCGTATTCATCATCGCTTCCAACACAAAAACCGGTGTTATTATTAATGAAACATATATCAACCAAACGGATATTAGTGTTAGAATTTACTTTTTTCCATTGTGCATATGTAGGATTAATCAATAAAACCATAAAATAAATAACAATTTGAGTTCTGTGTTTCATTATAATAATATTGAAATATGATTGTTGATTAATTAAAACCAACAATCATATTTGAAATTATTTATCTAATTATTGAAAGAGTTTTTGAATCAGCTATTTGTCCATCAATGAATAAAATTACAGAATACAAACCCGTACTATTTGAAGTTAAGTCAATGTGAAGTAGACTTGAATTCACATCAACATTATAAGTTGTCGAATTTCCATAAGGTTGAGAAATCATAAGAGTTGCAAAAGCAGGAGCAGGCGTTTGAAGATAGTATCCAACATTTAATTCTGATACGGCCGGGTTGGGATTTAAAGACGTTATTGCATTTTGTTTTACATTTACAGTAACAAAATCATAGCTTTTATAACCATCGCTTATAGCAATTACTTCCAATTTGTATTGAGCGGTTTGGTCAGGAGAAACAGTTAGAGATTGTCCGGATGAAATAATTTTATCATTTCCATCATACCAGTTATAAACAGCCGGTTCGTTAATATTAGCTGCAAATAGTTCTACTTCTTCACTTCTCATAATAGATTTATCCGGACCTGCATTTACATAAAAGCGTGGCCTTTCTGATTTTATTATATGAAATGTTTCACCGCCAATTATTACGTATGGCTCACTAGTTTTTGATTCGATTACCCGGAAGTCATAAGTGGTATTCATAGACCCATGATCCATCAGATAATTAAATCGAATAAACATGTAATTTCTTTCCTTTTCATTGAAAGTTAAATTCATAATCCGTGCAGGTTCTCCTGTAATTTTAATTTCATTACAGGCTTCGTTATTAATTTCAATATTTTCCGATTGAAATCCTCCATCCCTCCATCTTGCCCATAATTGATCATCGAGTCGAATTTTAACTTCCGCGACATTTGTAATTTTTTCAGGAGATCCATTGTGTGTATAGCTTGTAAATCTTAAATCAAATTTATCGGCTCCGTTCGTAAAAGGATTTCCTACTCCTAAAACCGATCCGCCTATTACATCCATATTGCAATCATCAAATGTAGTATTAAAAGGAGTCATGTTGTCAATTACAGTAACATTTTTCCAAATGATATTATTGTTATTTCTTACATTATCCCCTAAGTTCATTGTTTCAGGAATAGTCATTGGATCATCTATACTTTCAATCCTTGCTAAAAGGCAATAGTGCAATGGTTCATTATTCCATTGCATACTACATCCATTATAATCAGATGGATTAGGAACATTTAACCAGTGAAATTCCTGAATCCATTCTCCGCCCGGCTGAATTACTGGAAGGGTAGCAACTGCAATAAGATCTCCTATTATTGGTCCGGTTCCATTTGCATTGCAGTGGACAGATGTATTCCAGTAACTTGGCCATGATAAATCGGTTGCTGCTTTAGCCCAATACAAATATAAGTTTTCATTGCCTAGGGAAGCGCTGCATCCACGATTTCTGATTCTAACATACACCCATGGCTTGCTACTATTTGTTGCAATGGGGTTCTGATGTATATCATATGATAAACCGTTTTGAGCGTTACGGCACCAAATATCAGCAGTTTCCCACATGGGAGACATATCAATATTCGGTTCTTCACCCCTGTCTCTTTCACTTTCCGCCCTTTTTGGGGTATCGGCCATATATAAATCATTCATTTTCGTTGTCGATTGACTGCAATTGCATTCCCAACTTTTCCAAATATCGTCAACCATAGCATGCCATAACCAAAAGATCGGAGCTGCAGGAGATCTAAAATTAATCATTACACCATCCTGTCCTTGTCCAGAAAAATCAGATCCCATTAGTCCGTGAACACTATTATGATAATCACTATTGGCTGGATTTGGTCCTTCTCCTTCAATAATTCTGCTTAATCCATTATCGCAACAATTAGGAAGTCCCAATGCTGTTGGAGTTGTAGGATCCATATTGAAATCACAAATGTCATCAAGAGTAGAACTGCCAATAATAGTATTCAAATAATTTGGCAAAAGTATTTCGGGAAACCAATTTGTAATTCCAGTGCATACGGTTGCAGGATCACTAGGGTCACATTGAGCAGATGCACATGTCGACTGATTAATAATCCTAAATTCAATTGGAGTAGACGTTGCCGGATCCCAGTAAGGAAGCGGTACAAATTCAGGATGACCTTGCAGATAAAGATAGTCCTCTAGTCCTTCAAGGTATTTTCGATGAAAGGGCAAAAAACTAAAGTCGCTATGTATCCCGCCTCCGAGTGTCATCATAGACATTGTAGCACAATGATCTTCAATTATCGATGTGTTGTTAAGATACAGCATAATTAATTGAGCAAGTGTTTGTCTTTGGCTGCAATCAAAGGAATAAATATTTGGACGTTGATGCCATTGTGAAGTCTGATTCAATACGATATTTCTTATCAGTGTTTTGTCATCTTGAAAACCAAAATGACCTTGCGTATTTGTAATATTAACTGAAGAAACCCCAACCCATGCACTTACCCTAGTAGGCAATATTTGAAGTTGAGTTACAGAATTAAAGACAAGATTCATTTGTGAATTTTGTGCGAAAGGAATAGAGTTGGCAATCTGATATGTTGCTATCCTTGTACCAGGATGACCACATGTTTTTTGATCACTAATCGTAGTAAAACTTGTTGAAGACCCTGCAGGTGTCGAAGTCTGCACCATAATAACCCTTGTAAT
>JAYURB010000409.1:0-2936 GCA_043756425.1 Bacteroidota bacterium | reverse complement strand
CATGAGTGGGATCCTTCTAGTTATAACCTCGGAAGCACCTTTGGCGACATGTTAAATAATACATATGACAGTCTGGATACACGCCTTGAAAATTATTATCAGCGTATGGAAAAAATTCCTGCATATTATGAAGCTGCCAAAAATAATATTTCTCATCCTACAGTAGAACATACCCAACTTGCCATCGATCAGAATACCGGTAGCCTTGGAGTTTTTGATAGAGACCTTAAGGATGCCCTCGGACGCAGCGGACTTAGTGAAGATGAAAAGAAAAAAATTACCGATCGCGCAGAAGCCTCTTCTAAAGCCATAAAAGATTATGTAGAATGGTTGAAGAATCTAAAAAACGACCAGCCGCGCACATTCCGTCTTGGAAAAGAATTGTATGCCAAAAAATTTGAATTTGATATTATGTCGACATATTCTCCGGAAGAAATGTTTCAAAAAGCTGTTGATCGTAAAAATGAACTTCATCAAAAAATGGCTGAAATGAGTCTTCAATTGTGGCCTAAGTTCATGGGCAAGCAGCCACTTCCAACGGATAAATTAAAATTGATTCGAATTGTCATTGATAAACTCTCATTAAATCATGTTAAGCCCGATTCGTTTCAAACAGCTATTGAAAAACAATTGAAAGATCTGGCTGCTTTCGTAAATGAGAAAAATCTTATTTACATGGATCCTTCTCGTCCACTAGTTGTGCGCAGGGAACCTGATTATATGGCCGGAGTAGCAGGTGCTTCCATTAATGCACCGGGACCTTACGATAAAACCGGTAACACATACTACAATGTTGGTAGCCTTTCCGGATGGCCTAAAGAAAAAGCAGAAAGCTATTTACGCGAATACAATGACTACATCTTACAAATCCTGAATATTCACGAAGCAATCCCCGGACATTACACACAATTAATTTATGCGAATAAATCGCCAAGCATTATAAAATCAATTCTGGGCAATGGTTCAATGATTGAGGGATGGGCAGTATATTCAGAGCGTATGATGCTGGAAGAAGGTTATGGTAATAACGACCCTGCCATGTGGTTAATGTATTACAAATGGAATCTTCGTGCCACTTGTAATTTCATTTTAGATTATAGCGTACATTCAGGAAACATGTCAAGAGAAGAAGCTATGAAGCTTCTTGTCGATGAAGCCTTCCAGCAACAGACGGAAGCAGAAAATAAATGGCGCCGTGTTTCACTTACGCAAGTTCAACTTACTTCTTACTTTAACGGTTATACAGAGATCTACGAATTTCGAGATCTGATGAAAAACAAACTGGGAACTAAATTTAATCTAAAGGAATTTCATGAGAAATTTTTAAGCTTTGGCAGTGCTCCCGTGAAATATGTTAAAGATTTAATGCTGAAAGAACTATAAAAAATTGCCTCCGGCTGAAACAGGAGGCAATATTATTTTTATCTCCAAGCACTTAAAATTCCAAAAGCGACAAACATACGCAGGAACCAATATCCGGTTTGTACAATAAACCAAGCCCAGTTTTTCTTTGTGAATAGAGCAAGTGTACCAAAAATAGGAACAATTATCATTAACGTCATTACTATAGCATGAGCGATGCCATGCTGAAAAGTATGATAACTGTGTCCATCAGGCGCTGTGTCTTGTCCGGGACCGGTTACATTCGTTACCATAAACATGGTGAAAAACAATGTCAACAATATAGAAAGGCCATACGCCATGCCTGGATTTTTTGGCATAATGTCTTTAATTTCTATACCATTTGCTTTTGCCCACATCTTTCCCATTACTGAGGGATGAAACCAGATGTAGCCAATAATAATTTGAGCAACTACAGCAAGTCCATATGCTGCCCAGTTAATGTGCATTTCTTCCATTTTGTTTTTGTTTAAAAGGGTTAAATTATTCCCAAACATACCAATTTAATATTTCTATGCTAATGGTTTCAAATATTTTTCGGAAAAAGCTAAATTTTGGCAAAAAAATAGAATTAAAGAATAATTTTAATTAACCGTTTGATTCAAAAATTTCAGAAAAATGAATTCAAAAACTAATTTAGGCTATTATTTCCCCGTTACTGTCAGTAGTTAAAACTTCACTCATGTAGTTAAAAAATGGCCGAACAGATTTAAAGAGATTATTTATATCTTTAATAAAAGAATCAGAAATAACTTCCCTATCGGAAAATTTGTGTTTGAGTATAAATTGCTTGTGCCTGAGTAAATCAATTGCAGGATGATCTATATGAAAACCCCTTGGTGCTGTAGGAACTTTTTCGCCTCTTAATTCACCAAACTTTTCTTTGATATTTTTTGATTTTAAAATTTTATTCCAGTCCTTATAATTATAAGATATATCTAAACGTATCCTTTTAAGGTCGTCGGGATTGGGTCCGAAAAATCCAGCCGCCAAAAAGCTATTACCCGGACTAATATTAACATAATAACCTCCTCTCAGTAATTTGGTTGCTCTTTGTAAACTAAAAGCAAAACGCGAATTGTACGGGGCCTTATCCTTACTGAATCGAACATCGCTATAAATTCTGTAAAGACTTTTTCTTCCCGATTCGTTTTCAATCTTATCGTGCTTATTCATTTCAAAAATTAATGCATCAACAACGATACACATATTCTGATGTGCGTCAAGGTAGAGTGATTTATTTTTATTAAACCAATCACGATTATTATTGGTTGATAGTTTTTTTAAAAAACCGAGAGTGGACTTTTGTATGGTAATGGGTTTCATGAATACTCGTTGGCAATTATTATCTCTACTTGTAATCGCTTTTTTCTGATTTTTATTTTGTCCGCTTAATAATAAAACCATTCTCCACCTTTAAAAATCCGACTTTAGGGTAATAGTCCATAGCAGTCGGCGCTGAAAGGAGTAAAATCATTGTCTGGTCACCTATTTTTTCTTTCGTCAATTCAATTAATCTTTTCCCAATGCCTTCC
>JAYURB010000408.1:0-2939 GCA_043756425.1 Bacteroidota bacterium | reverse complement strand
GTTAGAATTGCAATCAATGGCTTCGGTAGAATTGGCCGTATGACCACCCGTGTATTATTGAAAAACCCATTGGCCGAAATAGTATCTATCAATGACCTTGCTGATAATGCAACGCTTGCTCACCTCTTTAAATATGATTCAATACATGGTAGATTTGATGGAAGTATTTCTTCCGATGAAAATCATTTAATTATTAATGGAATTTCTATCAATAGTTATACTCAAAAAGATCCTGCGCTCCTTCCATGGAAAGCTGATAATATTGATGTTTTGTTGGAGTGCACTGGAAGGTTTACGGATGCTGTTAGTGCGCAAATACATATTAATTCAGGTGCCAGAAAAGTAATCCTTTCAGCACCTACAAAAGGCAAGAATGATATGAAGAGTATTGTTCTGGGAGTAAATGATGAAATAATTTCTGCAGATGATAAAATTCTTTCCAATGCTTCCTGTACTACAAACAATGCAGCACCCATGTTAAAAATATTGGACGAAAACTGGGGAATTGAAAATGCATTTGTAACAACTGTTCATTCTTATACAGGAGACCAAAATTTGCACGATGCGCCTCACAAAGACTTAAGAAGGGCCAGAGCAGCAGCTGTTTCCATTATTCCTACTACAACGGGTGCTGCAAAAGCATTAGGTGACGTTTTGCCACACTTAAATGGTAAACTTGGCGGTGCCGGTCTTCGAATTCCAAGTCCTGATGGTTCTTTAACTGACATAACATGTATTTTATCAAAACACGCTACCCTTGATGAAATCAATAATGCTTTTTTACTCGCTTCTAACAATAAAATGAAGGGTATTTTGGAATATACATCCGATCCCATTGTTTCAATCGATATAGTTGGAAACACCCATTCCTGCATTTTTGATTCAAAATTGACTACTGTATTAGAAAAAATGGTCAAAATAGTTGGTTGGTATGACAATGAAACCGGATATAGTAACAGATTAGCAGAATTAGCGATGAGAATCGGCTAAGAGTTATTTTTCGATATTTCTTCATCTTTAAAAACTTAATTTGAACATTTAATTCACTGATATTCAATTTGAATAGTTAGTTATTCACATTTTTTTTGTACATTGGTTGATGAATTTTTCATTTATTAATGTTTTATTAAACAATTATATCAAATCAGAATCGTTACTTTGGACAGAAGATGCTCTGAAATATATGGTACAATAATTGAAAGCAGTTCCAGTAAGTTTTATAGTAATTACAATTTAATTTCATTTCCAATGCTTAATAATTCAAAAAGAAAAGCCAAGATTGTCAAACAACCCATTAGCGAGTCAGCGACACGGATTAAGGTTCAGCTCGATCATAGAACAATGATGGTTGTTCACAGTATGTCTGCCTTTAAAATGTGGAAAAAACGTTATCCACTGGCTCGTGTGATTGCATAATATATCTTTATACAATTGATTTAGTCCAAAGGTCTCGTAACCCGAGACCTTTTTATTTTAAAATATTTTTCAATAGAATTTGTTATTTAACTCCCGTTTTATAAATTTGCAATCCCTTTTTTTAAGGGTAGTGTGTTCATTGAAATTTATCTAAAAATGCCGATGTAGCTCAGTTGGCCAGAGCTACTGATTTGTAATCAGTGGGTCGGGGGTTCGAATCCCTCCATCGGCTCCAGTTTTTACTGGAATATAGATTCTCACAAGAAGGGGAGATACCAGAGTGGCCAAATGGGACGGACTGTAAATCCGTTGCGAAAGCTTCGAAGGTTCAAATCCTTCTCTCCCCACTCTGCTAGTTCACTTTCTGAACAGAGTAGGTAACGGGCTTAAGCCTTTAAAGCGGAAGTAGCTCATTTGGTAGAGCATCAGCCTTCCAAGCTGAGGGTGGCGGGTTCGAGCCCCGTCTTCCGCTCGAATATCGAAAGTCCTGATAAACAGGCCAATGTAGCTCAGTTGGTAGAGCACATCCTTGGTAGGGATGAGGTCACCGGTTCGATCCTGGTCATTGGCTCGAACAAATTGAAAAGAGTGATTTGAATAAATAAATTTAATTGGGTGTTTTTCCCAATTTTTGAAAGTTGAAATATAATCTGCACCCATAATATAATAAAGTGTAGTGTCTTATATCAGCTTAATTTTAGTACCTTGTCAACCAAGGGATATTTTGAATAGCTTTGTGGAATTATTTGAAACAAAGTATATTAGAACACAAGGATTTGAACCAAACTAGTAAAAAATAAAATAAATTAACCTCTAAAATACCTCATTGTAATGGCAAAAGAAAAATTCGATCGTTCCAAACCACATGTGAATATTGGAACAATTGGTCACGTTGATCACGGTAAAACTACATTAACAGCAGCTATCACTACTGTGCTTGCTTCGCAAGGTTTAGCTGACATTCGTTCTTTCGATTCAATTGATAATGCACCGGAAGAAAAAGAGCGTGGTATTACTATTAATACTGCACACGTTGAATATCAAACGAAAAACCGTCACTATGCTCACGTTGACTGTCCCGGACACGCCGATTACGTGAAGAACATGGTTACCGGTGCTGCTCAAATGGATGGTGCCATTCTAGTAGTTGCTGCTACTGATGGACCAATGCCACAAACACGTGAGCATATCCTTCTTGCTCGCCAGGTTGGTGTTCCTAAAATTGTCGTTTTCATGAACAAAGTTGATATGGTTGACGATCCTGAACTTCTTGACCTTGTTGAGATGGAAATCCGCGATCTTCTATCATTCTATCAATTCGATGGTGTTAATACTCCTATTATTAGAGGTTCTGCATTAGGTGGATTAAATAAAGATGAAAAATGGGTTAAATGCATCAATGATTTAATGGAAGCTGTTGATACCTTTATTCCAATCCCTCCTCGTGAAGTTGACAAGCCTTTCCTAATGCCGGTAGAAGATGTGTTTTCTATTACCGGTCGTGGAACTGTTGCTACCGGTCG
>JAYURB010000407.1:0-6892 GCA_043756425.1 Bacteroidota bacterium | reverse complement strand
AAAACAAAAAAATTATGAAAACACTAAAAAGTTGCATTATCACATTGTTTATTACAGTAATTATTTCATGCAGTAAAAAAGATGAGCCTACACCAACTCCAACGCCTTTGCCAACTAATAATCAAGATTCACTTGCACCGGTTATAACTTTGACTGGCTCCGGAAGTATTACTATTTCCTTAAATTCAGCTTGGACTGACCCCGGAGCAACAGCAAATGATGATCAGGATGGAAATATAAGCGTTATCTCCAATGTAAGTTTAACAAACCCCAATATAAACTTAATAGGAATCTATACAATTATATATACCGCTACGGATTCCGCAGGTAATGTGAGTACACGTAATCGAACAGTTACTGTTAAAAACGATGCAGACTATCTGGCAGATACTTACTCTGTTTATGATACAATATTTTCCATTGGGTCATTAAATTATTCTCAAACGATTACAGCAGATTCGACTGTCAATAATAGAATTCGGTTTCGGAATTTTTTAGATTACCAAAATAATAATAATATTGTTGGATTAGTTGCTTCAAATGGGGCAATCTCAATTCAATTACAAACAGCTATTCAAATTGGTTCGGGAACCGGCTATTGTGATATTGTTGATCATAAATTTAACTCAATACAATACACGCAATTATCTAATGGATTCAAAATTCAATATAATGACGAGGTAATTTCTCCGGGATGCCAGGGTGCAGTACAAGGAATAGCTACTTTTACTAGATAATTGTTTAATTTAAAATTTTATTCGAACATAATCCGGGAAATAATGTTTATGATTTGAATAAACTGTGTGAATAAGAATGATGGTTGGTTTTTCTAATTCTTTTATCAAAAGACCTTCGCCGGGATAAATACTTTGAGCATCGGGTTCTTAAGAGGATTCCTATACATACAATATTCCGATTTGGCAACACATTCAAATATATTGCATTAACCAATAAAAAGATGAGTATGAAGAAACTGTTTTCAATTGGTTCTGCTACTGAAAATATAGTTTTATTTTATTAACGGAATATATTTTTTAGAAAAGATTTAGTGAAAAAAGTTATTAAATTCAAAAAAAGAGGTTATTTCAAGCCAATCTTTAGATAAGCACACCCTTCAAAAGCCCAGCCAGTGGCTGAAATCCATAACTTGAAGGAAATTTGAAAAGAAGGGAAACGGGGAGGAAAATTTAATAAACATTGTTAGGAATCTTGAATTATTTTTTTATTTTTGATTCAAGATATTATTAGAGTGGGGATTTCCTCTATCGGGATTGTTTATGTTAAAGGCTTAAAATAAAACAGGCAAAACAAGAATGTACATCGAGATTGGATTCTCATCAAAATACAGGTGTTGGTTTATGCTTTATTGCGTATGTAGGATAATAGGAATAGTAGTTGTTCAAAAATATTTAGCTTGTTTAAAATTTTGCAGATGCTAGAAAAGATAAAAGTATTATTTGAAATTATTGGAGTAACTGGAAGTACACTTTCAATTTTGCTTGTTTTAATTAGTTTTAAATATGCTCAAAAGAAAAGAGTATATGAAAAACAACTTATACTTGTGCAAGAAAATGAAAATGAAAGAATATCAGCAGACCTCCATGACAATTTTGGTTCACTAATATCTATTTTGAGATTGCAAATACAATCTATATCCAATCAGATAAAAGATTCAGAAACTAAATTTCTCCTTTCAGAGGCGCAAAATAATGTAGATGAAATTTATTTGAGTTTAAAAACGATTATCAAAATAAATTCTATAAGGCAATTCCAAAACGAGGGTTTGATTCAATCTATTAAGCAATATGAAAAAATGATCATTCAAAGTAAAATGATTAGAATGACGTTTAAGCATGATATTGATGAAGAAATACTTTCTATAGATGCAAGTAAACATTTTTTCCGAATTGTTCAGGAGCTTATCAATAATTCTATAAAACATTCTTGTTGTACCGAAATCAACATTTTATTTAAGCAGAGTGATTCAAAATTCATTATTATATATTCTGACAATGGTAATTTAAAAAGGAACAATGCAAATGAAGCGGGAATGGGTTTGAGAAATATCAGATACAGAACCAAATTGTTTAATGGAATTATGTACTACAAAAAAGATTTTGTTGATGGATGTTTTTATTGTTTTCAATTTGATATTAATAGGATTAAAAATAATATTAAAGAAAAAATTTATGGCCAATCAACAAAAACTAAAATTAATTATTGCGGATGACCATCCTGTTTTTTGCAAAGGATTGGCTTACCTTCTGAATGAAACCAGATTATTTTCAACAATTACTGTGGTTCATGACGGAGGCGAGGTATTGAAAGAACTTGGAAAGAAACATCATGACATTGTGCTAATGGATATTCGTATGAGCCCTATAAGTGGCTTAGACGCAACCAAGCTGGTTTACAAACAATTCAAGCGAACAAAAGTTGTTGCTTTAACGATGGATGACGATGAAGAGTCTGTTGTTCAAATGATTCAAAATGGCTCAAGTGGATATTTGCTCAAAAATTCGGATAGAGATGAGATCATAAAGGCCATATTCACCATTTATGAAGGAGGAAATTATTATTCAGCTCCCATCTGTTCCATTTTAGCAAAAAATGCAACGAAGAGATCCGCAAAAGATATCGACCCATCAATAGAAATCCTTTCCGGAGAGAGATTTAAAAATATTCTTTACCTGATGTGTCATGAATTGTCCAATCAGGAAATTGCTCACCATTTATGTATATCTCCCCGCACCGTAGAATATTACCGAAAAAGAGCGAAAGAATTGACTTCATCCAGAAATAATATTGGCGTTATGAAGTATGCTTTTCAAAGCGGCTTGTTGGACAATGCAAGCTTAAAGAACAAATGGTTTCGTGTACTTGAAACAATGCGATTGAGGGAGAGTGGATAAATCAGCATAGAATTATTTATTTTTCTAAAAAGCGGAAAAACTGACTATAGTTTTATTTGCTATCTCAGAAATTTGAAATTTGGAAAATTGACTATGAAAACATGTTCATTATTTTATTTGTAAAGTTTAACATAGAATTATTTTAATTTTTAGCATGAGTTTTGGAAAATGAATTTCATTATTCCAATAACATAATAATATTATCCATTTTTCAGTAATGGATCAAAAATGTTGCCCTAAGCCAATAACCCTACTATTTTATTTTTAGTATTTCTACTAATCGGATTTAGTAAAACTACTAATGCGATTCGGTTCGAATATGTTTTTCTTTGGTTAACCGGATGTTGAAATTCTTTTCTAAAAACTAATTGGTCCATCATGAATTTTAAAAAAACTACGATCCTTCTGATTTTTATTTGGTTTACACCTGTAGCACATTCACAAAATACCAACCACATATTTTATTGTGAACAGTTTTATCCTACTAATATCTGTGATTTGGAGTTAAACAATACTGCCGGATGGAGCGTTTCTTTAATTGGTCAGCAAGGGGTAAAACCGAATCTCTGGTATTTGTATAATATAGGAAATTGCCTTAATAATAATTTTATTTGGGATTGTTTTAGTTCTTGTTCCGGCACTATTTACTCTAATGCGCAAGAACCGGAAAATGTTTGTTTGTTTGTCGGTAAATATTATGGAAACGGTCTGTCAACTGATACAGCCCGTTTAGGCGCAGTTTATAATAAAGGATGCGAAAATTTAACCCATAAGAGAGCGGAATCTCCTACTATAAGCTGTCCTTTCAGCAAAGACTTGAAATTGGAATTTGATTTTATTGGAGTAGGTGATTTATGTGGAAACGATGTATGTAAATTAAGATACTTAATCAATAATACTCTCCCATGGCAAAATTTAAATCCTTGCCTGGTCACTCCTCTTGTGGGGGGAAATCCTGTATGGCAGCATTATTCGCAAATTATTCCGGGTACAAATACTGTCGGTTCAAGAACAATACAAATTGGATTTGAATGGATAAATGATACAAGTTGTACGGGACATAAACATTCGTTTGCAGTCGATAACATAAAAATATCAGGAAACTCTTTATGCCCGGATGTTTCATTTACTGTTGAACCTTCTACAGGGTATTGCATTAACCCTCCTGAAACACTAACGTTCACTAATACATCTCAGCCCAATAATTCCATCTCTTCTATTTTGTGGGATTTGGGTGATGGAACAACAAGTAATTCTCAAACCACTTTACAACATGTATTCACAGTACCACCTACAGACTCAGTTAGATTAACCGTAACGAATAATAACGGATGTACATCAAGTCATGCAATGTATGTCCCATTTTCGACGGGCGCACCGTCGATGAGTTCCTCACCTTGTATCAATATCACACCGGGTAGTATGGCCAATGTGTTCAATCTTGATTTTGGCAATTGTGTAATAGCGCCTGGTTGGACAGTGTTTGTTCGAATCCCACAACTTCAATTGAATATGTTGATGCCAAGCGGACCTTTGTCGGTTTACTTCCCAAGTTCGGGAAATTACAATATAGAATTATTGCTTGAAAATAATTGCGGTCAATATAGCTTTCATCAGGTAGTTCAAATAATAATTTAGAGGATGATTTTCCCTATAACAAATGCTTCGCATGAGGTTACTTGTTAAAAGTTTGTTGATAGTTAGTATTTATATCATTTTATGTGATAAGTATGTCTTTAGTCAGTCACCGGATTCATTAAAAACCAAAGAAGTGTTTAGCGATATAACTTTTAATTCCCAATTATTATTCCAGCAGGTTTCGGACAAAAATCTGAAACAGAATGGATTTGTTTTCATGAACCGAAATGTGATTGGACATTCCTTGTTTGGTGTTCCATTATTGTATCAATTTTATATCCAAAGCGGAGAGGGTGGAGCCAATCCGGAGATTTCAGGTTTCAATTTTTCTTTTGACGTGGATTCGTGGAAAAATATCCGTTTGAAAAAAATTAAACAAAGCATAGAGAAAACGATTCTCGATCAACAAAGTCAAACCGGGGATTCTCTTGTAAAGTATAACAACCTTTTAAGAAAGTTATCAGATACATTATTTATTGAAAACTATTCAAAAGCAAAAATCACACTCAAGAAACTTCAGGAGGCCGACACTACTGCAGGAATTTCTGTCATAGAAGGTAATTCTTTTGCAAACGGTTCTGATTCTGTCCGGAATAATAGGGATAAGTTAATAACTATCATTTCCCAATATGACTCAGTAAAAAATCAATTTAGCGAATACCAGCAATGGAGAAGTAAAACAATAGACGGCTACTCGAAATTAGAAAAGGTCAAAGAGCTTCAAATGACTGCATTAAAAAAAGAGGGCATTGACGCAGACTCCCTTTCTTTTTTAGATAGGGCACTTTCTAATCTGAGGAGTTTTAGCTTAGGTACTAGCGCAATCACAGAGTCGCCATTAACATTTGACGGTTTTGTTCTTTCAGGTGTAAATCTGGAATATGGAAAAAGAATTTCTTTAGGATTACGCTATGGAGTAAGCAAGCCGAGGCAGAGTGCAACATTTAAATACTTGTCAGACAATTTCGAACCTTTCGGAAATACGAATAGAAAAATTCAAAATGTATTTCTGACTGTAAGAAATACTGAAGGAAGGTTGACCAAAATTCAACTCATACGTTTTGAAAAAACTCGTTCGGCAAATATTGAGAGTTTGCAATTCCCGGGCAATGAAGCAATAATATTTCATGCGGAAGAGTCTGCGAAGGTGCTTTCTGCCACCTATAAACTTGAAGGAGCATCGATGATAGAAAGTGCACTGATAAACTCGGGTAATTTTATCCAAAACATGGCAGCACGAGGAGAATTACAAAACAATTGGCAAGAAACCGGAAACCTCACAAAATGCTACCTGACATATATAGGTTCAAATTATTATTCACACGGAAATATTAACGGCTCTAATTCCGCGGGAGGTTGGGGAATAAGAACCATGCAACCTGTACTACATAAAAAAGTGATTATCACATTTGGGTTCGAAACAAAAGATTTTGGACGTGAACCGGAAAAATACCGCAGTGATGTCTGGAGTTCCGGTTTTTCCTGGAACCCGGCAGATCAACTTTCGATAAATTATTCTTACAATGATTTCATACAGAAAAAAATATTGAACGAAAGCATTCAAAACCTGAGCAATTCAGGCGCGCATTCTTTACAGGTTGTAGCGCGTACAAACATGCTTTTCAAAAACGAGACATCACAGTTTAATATTTACTATAATAAATCACATAATATTTCCAGCGATATAATTATTTACAATACGAGAGTAGCGTATTATGGTAATTTTATTTTGAGTGATGGTTTTTCGGTACAAGCAGGAGCTAGTTACTCCGAAATTAATTCTACACCCGAACTGAGCTCCATACAAAAAAGTGTTAACTCAGGTATTAATTTGAAGTTGCTAAAGAAAGGGCAGTGCAGTTTTGGTGTAACGGAAACAGTAAACAGCAAAAGTGACAACCTGACAAGTTATAATCTACAGTTTAGTTATTCATTCAAAATAGGAATATCAGCAGTTGTTTCAGCGAATACAAGATATTTTCATGACGATCAATTCTTCGTGAACAAAAGGAATACATCAATTTACAGGGCATCTCTAATATATACATTAAAATAATGAAAAAAATACTGATTGCATTGCTTTTCCTTATTGTAACCTTAACGGGATTAGTTTCTAAAATGTCCGCTCAGGAAATTATCGATATTCCTCCGCATACTTCCGGAATTTTTACACAGGAAGACTTGTGGCTTTTCAATATTAATAACTTAAGTAATTCTAATGAGGATGTTTCTTTACGGGTGATCATAGTAATGGAAAAGGAAATTCCTTTGGTCGAGATTACCATACCTCTTTTCAGTATGCCGCCGGGGTTGACCAATTGCTCTCAACTCAGGGCGCAAAG
>JAYURB010000406.1:0-2947 GCA_043756425.1 Bacteroidota bacterium | reverse complement strand
CTTGAAAATTACTTGAGGCTGTTTGAAAAGGTATATTTTGAATCGTGGGTTCGAAAAATGACGCCGCTTCAGGTAGATTCAATGATTAGAAGCAAACCTGCTATTACAATCCATTTAACAACACAAAAAGGATTGGCTAAAACAGTAAACATCTATCCCATGCCAATTAATGAACGCTCGCTAACAAAAGAAGACTCATTGGGAAATCCTCTCAAATATGATTTAGATAGAATGTATGGCTTTATTAAGCCTGAAAAGGAACTTGTAACCATTCAGCATTATACTTTTGACAAGTTACTAAGACAATTAAGCGACTTCGAGCAGAGCAATCCAAAACAGGCAATTAAACCATAAAAGTTTTAAACTTTTTGTTGATAATTGGTGATGCTATTGAAAGGATTCACTTTGTAAATCAGCTTGAAAAATGTAGGTTTGTATGCATAGCTTTGACTTTAAGTATTTGATATAAAATGCTGACAATGAAAGACTAAATCTATTATTCATTTTTAAATATACCTTCCATGAAATTTATAGTTTCCAGCGGTTTACTTCAGAAGCACTTACAGCAAATCAGTGGTGTTTTAAATTCAAGCAATACGCTTCCTATACTTGACAACTTCCTCTATGCGCTTGATAAAGGAAAACTTACTATTTCTGCTTCTGACACTGAATCTATAGTTACCACAACTCTTCCTATCAATGAATCAAAAAACGATGGGAAAATTGCTATACCAGCAAAGATTCTTTTGGAAACACTAAAAACCTTTTCAGAGCAGCCTCTAACGTTTATTATTGACGATAAGAATTTCGGAATTGAAATTGTTTCTGATTACGGTAAATACAAACTCACCGGATTTGACGGTGAAGAATATCCCAAAATTCCTATATTAGATAAATCAAAATCATTTACCATAAATGCATCTGCTCTGCAGGATGCAATCAACAAATCAATATTTGCTACAGGCAACGATGAACTTCGTCCTGTAATGTCAGGTGTATTTTTTCAATTGGGAAAAGAAGGTATAACCTTTGTTGCAACGGATGCTCACAAAATGGTTCGTTACCGAAGAAGCGACTTAAAGGCAGCAAATGAAGGTGCATTTATTGTTCCTAAAAAACCGCTCAATCTTCTTAAAAATATTTTAACAGATGAAAATGAAAATGTTAAAATCAGTTACAATGAGAACAATGCTTTTTTTGAACTAGGCAACATTACAGTAATGTGCAGATTGATCGATGGCCGCTATCCGAATTACGAAGCAGTAATACCTGTTGACAATCCTAACAAACTTACTATTTCCCGTTCTGCTCTTCTTAATTCAGTAAGGAGAGTTTCCATATTTTCAAACAAAACTACACATCAGGTTCGTTTAAAAATTACCGGCAGTGAATTACAAATAAGTGCAGAAGATGTAGACTTTGCCAATGAAGCAAATGAGCGACTAAGTTGTCAGTTTGATGGCGAAGACATGGAAATAGGTTTCAATGCCAGATTTCTAAGTGAAATGTTAAGCAACCTCGACAGTGAAAATGTATCCGTTGAAATGTCGGCTCCCAATCGCGCAGGAATCCTAGTTCCTTCTGAAAACGGTAAAGGAAAAGAAGACATATTAATGCTGGTAATGCCAGTGATGTTGAATAACTAAATTGATTTCAAAACCGGTTTACTGCCGGATAATTTTTCTGCCAGTTCTGAAAGATTAATATTGTTGAAGGTTCCGGAGCTCATCAAAAGAAAAATTGAATTGGAAGCGTTCATCGATAATAGATAATTCTCTAATATTATTGAATCAGTATAAACTTTAATACGAGAATTTTTAAATGCATCACAAACTTTTTCCTCTGACAAAGGTTCAAGCTTTTTATGTTCGAGGGTGTGGGGATTAAAAAATACTATTGGAACATCGGCTTCATCCATAGTACCTGTATATTGATTTATAAATTCCTTGTTCAGACTGCTAAATGTATGCAATTCCATACATGCAATAAGTTGATGCTTTGGATACTGCTTCCTTACAGCGTGAACGGTAGCTTTCAATTTTGATGGAGAATGAGCAAAGTCTCTGTAAACAGCTGTAGAATTATTTTTTGCAAGCAATTCCAATCTTCTTGATGCACCGCGAAAGCTGCCGATTTCTCTATAAAATAATTCTTTCTTTACCCCTATTCGTTCACAAACTAATCGTGCACCCTCCAGGTTCATCAAGTTGTGATCCCCAAAAACAGAAACAGGTATTTCACCAATATCAGTTAAGAGAATAGTTTCACCATTATCAATTCTGTGAGGAATAATATTGTAAGGAATTTTTAACCCCTTTGTTCCGGAAACTAAGGCCATTGAGTTTAGCTCACTATCCTCTGAACAATAAATAAGAGCTCCGGTTTCGGGAATTCCATCGGCAAAAATTTTAAACTGCTCCTTATAAATGTCGTAGGTAGGAAAAACATTAATATGATCCCAGGCTATGCCGCTGATTAAACCAATATCGGCGCGATAAAGATGGAATTTAGGGCGTCTGTCAATCGGTGATGAAAGATATTCATCGCCTTCGAGAATGATTAATGGAGCACTGCTTAGACGAACCATGGTGTCGAAGCCATCGATCTTTGCACCAACCATGTAATCAAAATCATACTTTAATTTTTGAAGCACATGAAGAATCATCGCTGTAATAGTTGTTTTACCATGACTCCCTCCTATTACCACCCGCAATTTATCCTTGGAATGCTCGTAAAGAAACTCGGGAAAAGAATAAACAGGAATGCCAAGTTCTTTTGCCCGGATAAGTTCAGGATTATCAATGCGAGCATGCATACCTAAAACTATACCATCAAGTTCCTTAACAATTTTTTCAGGAAACCATCCTTCCTTTTCGGGAAGTAAACCGGCTTGATGAAGCCTGGTGCGGGATGGCTCAAGTATTTCATCGTCAGAGCCGGAAACTTT
>JAYURB010000405.1:0-2948 GCA_043756425.1 Bacteroidota bacterium | reverse complement strand
TCGCATGAATCGTCAGTACAAGGATTGAAATCGTCACAATTTGTAGGAGCACCGGGTGTGCCAATGCCATTCACGCAAGCATCGCCTGTGGTACAAGGATTGCCGTCGTCGTAAGGATTTGAATCGTTATTGGTGTTTACACATCCTAAAGTTGTATTTGGATCGCAGGAATCGTCAGTACAAGGATTGAAATCGTCACAATTTGTAGGAGCACCGGCTGTTGTAACGCCATTCACACAAGCATCGCCTGTGGTACAAGGGTTGCCGTCGTCATAAGGATTTAAATCGTTGCTTAAATAAACACAGCCAATGTTAGGATCGCAATAATCGTCTGTGCATTGATTGTTATCGTTGCAAACAATTGGCAGATATGTGCAAATTCCATTTATACATATTCCCGGCTCTTCGCAAAAATTAGAAGGAGGCTGACAAACAATAGGGTCATACCGACAAATCCCATTATCACAAAATCCCGGTTGGTCGCAAGGATCTAGTGAAGGTGGACAAACTATTGGTGTCCCCACACAAAAGCAGTTATTATCCCAAGTGTCATTTTGAGTACAAGGATTGAAATCCTCGCAAGGGGTATTAGGATCACACCCTATAGAATTGGCAACTACCTCTGTAGATGAAAAAGCATTTTCCTGAATTTGTTTCGAAGCAGCAAATCCTTCGCCAATGATTAGAAAAAAGGAAACCAACAATGTAATTCCCGTTTTGAATAAGAAAGTTGTTGGTTTTGTTTGAGGTAACTCAAAATGTTTTAATTTTTTATTGTAAGAGTTTTTACAACACGATTTAAACTCTTCTTTTAAGAATGAATAATAGTTTTTCATAGATGTGTGTTTATGATTGTATGTGTATTTAGTTATTTTTTTTTATACTGTAAATAAATCAATATCAATTTAGCAGATAATTGATTTTACTTTAAATATTTAATTAAATAAAATGAAAACTGTTTAAGATTTTGATTTATAAGTGAAGATTTTCAAGCAAAATTTTTAATAATGGGCATCTAAGTTAGGAATAATACTGGTAATACTAAGCAAATTATCATTTTTTTAAAAATATTCTGTTTATAATATTTACAATTTAGTTATAAAGCTTCTCTTTTATCCTAATATTTGCACTGTTCAAAAAAAATACTTAAAAATCAGCAAAAAAAAATAATCCATGAAAAAATTAAACTTTTTGTTCATTTTAATAATATCAGTCTTTAGTGCATTTAGTCAGCCAGCCTATATTAAGACCTACGGTAAAAAGGAAGCATTTCCGTTAATATTCCTTCACGGTGGCCCTGGATACAATGCGGCTAATTTCGAATCGACAACAGCTCAAAACCTTGCTAATAAAGGCTTTTTCGTAATTGTTTATGACAGAAGGGGCGAAGGTAGGTCAAAAGATAAAACTGCTAAATTTACTTTCCAGGAGTCTTTTGATGATATTAAAAGCATATACAATAAATATGAATTATCAGAAGCAATTCTGATAGGTCATGGTTTCGGCGGAATTATTGCTTCCCTTTTTACCGAAAAATACCCGGAAAAAGTAAACGCACTTGTTCTTGTAAGTACACCGATTTCAATGCAGGAATATTATAGGACAATTATTAGATCATCTAAAATGATCTATGAATCAAAAAAAGATACCTTAAATCTGAAATTGTTAAAAGTAGTTGAGAAAATGGATACGTTATCTTTGCAATATACTTCAGCGTGTTTCAACCATACCATAATTAATCGTTTGAATTCCCTTTCAAATCCTACGGATGAAGCTAGGAAGATTTATGAGAATTTTAGAAGCGATTCTGCTAATATTAAATTCGTTTACCAATTTAGTTATGAGGCCCCACAAGGGTTTTTGAATAATGAGAAATATTCCTACATAAATATTACTGATAATCTTAAAAAAGTTATTGCTTCAAAAAAGAAAGTTTTTGCATTTTACGGCAAAGAGGATGGTACGAACTCTTCTTCTGAAGTAGAAAAATTAAAAACTATTATCGGGGCAGCAAATGTAAAATACCTGGATGCTTGTTCGTATAATGTATTCATTGACCGGCAGTCAGATTTTTTGGAATCAATGGGTAGGCTGCTTCAATAGTGTTTTCTTTAAAAATTTTGTGGAGTGATTTTCTTTTGAATGCACACTGTTAACTAAACCAATTCAGAGAATTTAAAAGATTTATTCGCATGAACAATACTGCTCCATGTTACATCATGGGGCAGTTTTTATTATTGGATAGAAGCAATGTCCGGCTTGATATGCTTTTTAATTTAAGAATGGATATTTATTCTTAAAAAACATATAATTAAATTTCAAAGGACAATTTTGTATTATTTTGGACATTAAAAAAGCTAAATGATTTATTGTCGTCAATTAATGGAATTGTTAGGCCCGTTAGGGCCAGACTCTTGGTAACTTATGGACAATACATGAGCGCTAAGCCCCTTTAGGGGTGAACTCTTTAAACGCACAGCTTTTTTCGACAAAAAAGTACACTGTATTCACCTGCCCGACAACTTATCATCATTTATGGAGATTATCTTATGATGTTCTTTTGGGTTTTGAATATATTTAATCACATTCATCAAACCGGATTTGCCATTTGATTTTTACACAATTGTACATGAGGAATAAGCCGAATGCAAACAATATATGCAGGAGCTTTTACGCTTTTGTGTAAATGACCATATGCATCGTGTTTAAAGAGTTCGCCCCTAAAGGGGCTGGACGTTCTAGTGTGGTCTACTGTTACCAAGAGTCTGGCCCTAAAGGGCCGGTCGCTTCTAAATGTATTTACTTATACCCAATGAAAATCCCTAAAGGACCTGTTACTTCCAAATGCATATAATTAATATGAATTCTCGTGATTAAATTAATGTTTTTTGAACGCAGCCGAAGGATGGTTCCCGAGCTTAGCCAAAGGACGGTCATTAACCCGATAC
>JAYURB010000404.1:0-2950 GCA_043756425.1 Bacteroidota bacterium | reverse complement strand
TCGATTTTTATCAGTCTCACTACTGGAAGTCGACAGCTTAAATTCCTGTAAACTTTCATTGCAAAAAGTGGGAGAATAACTGAAGCAATATTATTACTTCTATTAAAGGTTATTACTTCATTTATTGTCGGTGAAGAATAACCGCGGCGAAGCAGCGATCCGCCGCGTAACCGCTGCGGTCCGTTGCTTCGCCGCGGTTAAATCCGACCATTAATAGAGTACCAACAATTGAACAAGCCCCACTCCTTGACAGGAGGTCCCTGAGCGCAATGACATTAAGTTAAACACAAGAATTCATTTTAAGTAAATGCTTTTAGAAGCTACAGGCCCTTTAGGGCCTTACTTTTGGCAACAGGAGTCAACACGAGCGTGTCTAGCCCCTTTAGGGGCGAACTCTTTAAACACAACGCATATGTCCATTTATACAACAGCGTAAAAGTTCATGCATATATTGATTGCATTCGGTATTTTTCCTCATGTACAATTGTGTAAAAATCACATCGCAAATCCGATTTGATAAATGTGATTAAATATATTCAAAACCAAAAAGAACATCATAAGAAAATCTCCTTATTTGATGATAAGTTGTCAGGTAGGTGAATACAGTGTGCTTTCGTTGTCGAAAAAAGCTGTGTGTTTAAAGAGTCCGCCCCTAAAGGGGCTTAGCGCTTTTGTATTGTCAAGAAGTTACCAAAAGTCTGGCCCTAACGGGCCTAGTAAATACATAAATTGACTACGAATAAATCATTTAACTTAATTAAATGACATTGCCCTGAGGCAGTCGAAGGGTCCTGATCAATTTAAAATTTAAACTAAAATTCTATTCTTATCTACATAATTGCCCTTCATTCAAAAATTCATAAAATCTCCCCATTCAGAGTATTTGTATTTTTCATAAAATAAATGGTTTGAATAGCTGTATTTTTTCGATTAAAAAATCAATACCTTGCAATTCATAAATCAACGTATGGAAACAAAAGACAGTAACGGCAATGTTTTAAGCAACGGCGATTCAGTACACCTGGTTAAAGACCTAAAAGTAAAAGGATCTTCTAACACTCTAAAGAGAGGCGTAAAAATTAAAAACATCAAACTTACTGAAGATCCTGCAGAAGTGGAGTGCCGTGTTGATGGAAGTGTGATTGTACTTAAGACGGAGTTTTTGAAGAAGGTTTGATATTGCCTTCTGTTGGATTTTTCCCTTTTTACTGTATGAATTTACTTTAAAATAGTTTCCGGTTTTTCTAATTGTAAATACCCGAGGTCGGGCCACTGTGGAATATTCTATGCTTGGGTAAGCTACAATACCAATTAAATTTTACATAGTAATGGGTTATTAAATTTTTACAATTACATACTTTTCAAACCAATTGGGTACGGATTCTGAAATAAAATGAATTCTCTTATCCCTATTCACTCTTGCAATCTCTCTGAACTTATCCGAATTATCGAATAAATAAGATTTATAGCAGATCTTCAATAAATCAAGAAGCAAATTAAGCGTTCTGAAATACCTTTCAATAATCTTATCCTCTGGAACTGGATGCCCGCCTTCTTTTACTCTGGTTTTCACCCGTTCAACATTTACTCTTGGATCATCCGTACAAATGAAATATAAATATGTATGATAATCCATTTCATTTGCCCGCTTTATTAAATCCAATTTGCTTTTATGACTCAAGACTGTTTCAAAAGAAAAATCATTTTTTGTGTGCAGGTTTTTTTCTCTCAAAAAATCGGCTATCATAGCAGCAGCATATTTCGGAGCTATGCTCTTCTTTATAAATTTTAAAATATTATTTTCAACGATAAAAGAATTTCTTAATACTTCCGATTTCGATTTTTTCTTTACAAATTCTGATTTCTCAAAAAATGCATAAAGTTCTTCAGAAGTAGTTTCTATTTCATATGAATGTAAGTTAATTCCATCACGATCAATTTTCTTTTCAATTTCATCAGCATTAATGTATACTCCTAATGGAAGGGAATCAGGAATATACCTTAACATCGTCGACTTGCCTGAACCATTAGGCCCTGCAAAAATTCTGATTCGTTTTTGAGGCATTAGTTAAGACTGATGTTACGTTTGGGATCAATGGTACTGTTCTTCTTTTTTATTTTCCCGATTACTTTTTCCACTCCACTTGGTAAAATTTTAATGATTTTTCCTTCCCGAATAATAGTAACTGAAGCATTTTTTCGAAACGCCCGTCTTCTTGCATTGATGCTAATACTTTTTAAAATTTGACTTAAGTCATTTTCTTGAATACTTTCGGTAGAAGCCTTGCGTTTCCTGGTCTTTATTTTAGCACGTTTAATAGTCTTCTTAGCTGATTTCTTTTTTTTGATTATTGTTTTCTTCATGATTACAAATTTACATATTTTCTGCATAAATGGAGAGAAATAGTACTGGTTTTGGATTCTCTTTGAGTTATTTTTCATTATTTTATTCCTTGCCATTCCCCTCTATTTTTATACTTTCACCGAAACAATTCAGTATTTTTTACTGGTACAAATTCATTCGTGAAAAACTCTGTTATTTACCTATTTGCTACAGTATTGCTGTATGCATGCACTTCTAAAACAACTAAAATGCAGGAAACCAAAACACCTACCCTGATCGAACGCACCGATCCGCATACTTTTGCACGCCCTAATGAAGCTGTCGTCAAACATCTTTCCCTCGATCTCACCGTTGATTTCACTGCGAAAATTTTGCAAGGAAAAGCTACTCTCACAATTGTACCCTCGGTTGATGCAAAAGAAATTATTCTTGACACACGCGATTTAAAAATCGAAAAAGTTCTCGCAAACGGGAAAGATGCAGCGTTTCACCTCGACGATACAGCAACCTATTTGGGCAAAGCACTGCATATTTCCGTTACTAAAGAAACAGAATTTGTGACTGTTTTCTATTCTACTTCGCCGGGAGCTGCTGCTTTGCAATGGC
>JAYURB010000403.1:0-6916 GCA_043756425.1 Bacteroidota bacterium | reverse complement strand
CAACGGGTAATCCCGAGGCGCACATATAACTGTCGCCGATGGTTTTAATTTTTTCGATGCCATACTTGGAAATGATATTATCGAATGCACTATAACATAAATTGATTTCGTTTACTAATTCCTGCGCACTCAGGTTTTCACTCAATGAAGTAAAATTTTTGAAATCAGTAAACAACACGGTTACATCTGTATAGTCCTTCGCTTTGGCACTTCCTGTAGCTTTTAATTCCTCGGCTGTTTCAGCAGGAAGAATGTTTAGCAGCAATTCATCGCTGCGCTTCTTGGCTATAGTGATTTTATTTCGCTGACGATAAACGACGACTAAAAAAATCAACGTGCCTGCAAACCCTGCAGCTATTGAATTTCTGATTGTACTCTGACGGATGTCCTTTTTCTCTTGTTCAGCTTTTTCAATCATTTTCTTTTTTTTCAGATTCATAATTCATTTGCGATTGAACAATTTTTTCTGTGTTCTTTTGGTTATAGATACTATCGTGATTAGCTACATAATATTTATAATTAAAGTAGGCGCTCTTCCAATTACCCGTTGAGCTGTCAAGTAATTCGGCTCCCTTATAATAATCAGTGATGACTAACTTGCTATCTAATTCCTTTGAAATTTCAAGAACCTGGTTAAAATATTTTTTTGCTTTAGAATAATTTTTCAGATTCGTGTAACATATACCCATTTTATTGTACACTTCTGCAAGTTTTTGTTTATTTGAAATTTCTTTATAAAGATTAACAGAAGCTAATAAATTAATCAGTGCTTCCGAAAAACTCCCCTTGTCTAAATATAAATTGCCGATAAATTTATAACATTCGGCAATCTGTGCTTTATCTTTAATATCCTTGGCAATCTTCAGGGAAATACTGAAATTCTTTAATGCTTCGGAATCATTTCCCATTAATCTATAAATATCACCAATGCTGTTATAGGTACTTGAAAGATTTATTTAATCATTTACATCTTGCAGAGGCTTAATAGATCGACCAAGGTATTTCAATGCTTCCGTATAATTACCCAGCAATTTATAATTATCGGCCAGGTTTGCCATATCGATTGCTGCATCGTATTTTTTTCCGAGTTCTTCATGAATTTTTAAAGAGGCATAGGAGTTTTTCGAAGCTTCGGCAAAATTACCCTGACTACCTTCTACCCACGCCAACAGATTGTAAGTGTTTGCAATGGAGCTTTTGTTGTCAACTTCTATGTATATTTTTAAAGCTTTATTAAAATATGATTTAGCTTCCGGATAGTTTCCTCCATCAGCATAATCCTGGCCAATGAAGACCAAAGTGTATGCGATTTCATTTTTGTAATCCAATTCCTCGAAAATTTTCAATGCATCAAAATGATTTTTTAATGCATTTTCGAATTTCCCCAATCGCCAGTAAACCCGACCGACACTCCGATATACACTCGCAATGCCATCTGACCATTCAAGTTTTTCCGCAAGATTTTTTGCCTGACTTTCATATTTCAGACCCTCTTCCGGATCCAGATAAACATAACTATCAATGATACTTGTAAGCAAATTCACTTTATTCGAATCATCCATCTCAATAGAAAGTAAGCGGACTAAAGAATCCTGAATTTCCTGATCGGTTTTATTTGCAAATGAGTTTTTACTGATGCTGAAAAGACTGAGGGCAAAAAATAAAAGGAAATATCTTTTCATCTCTAAATAGTCTAAGGGATCTGATCAAAATATTTAGTTCTTGTTGAAGCAATAAATATAGAAAAATTATGTATAGAAAAAACCTTCCAATATTAAAGTCCGTTAATTATAATATTTCGTATACATTTTCCTTAAACTACTCCCTTTTCTATCTTTGTCGCTTATATCAATTTCTAATGGAATTAAACGACCTCGCTATGCAGGATTTTCAACCCGTGAATCAAATATTATTAAACCAAGTGTGGATGAATATCCACGGCTCTCCTAAGAATTCTGCAGAAAAAACAACAGTCGAATCGCTATAGCTATCGGGACCATAAAAGCAGCCCCGGACTCGCACCCAAACTCACACTTAATTCATTCACTTTTATAACCAATTCGCTTCCTTTCACCCCATCTGATTTCTGCAGCTTTTTCATTTAGTATATTTTCAATTGCTTCATATATGTGGGATAATTGCAAGTCATGTAATTCAATTTTTTTCTCCAACGCTGCCAATTTTTTTTTGATTTCCATTTTACTTAATACTATTTTTCTTATTTCAACAAATGCTCGCATTATAGAAATGTTCATTTTTATTGCCTTCTTTGAATTCAAGACGCTGCTTAACATCGCTACACCCTGTTCAGTAAATGCATATGGTAAATATTTATCTGTTCTGTTTAGAGGTAAATTTTCGATCATCACAATTTGTGATGATGAACTTTCCTTTAAAGCCTTTAACTGCGCCTGTATTTGATCATACTCAAAAGGTTTCAACTGAAACATAAAATCCCTTGGAAACCTGTCAATGTTTCTTTTGACGGCTTGATTTAAAACCCTTGTTTCCACTTCATATAAAAAGGCCAAATCAAAATCAAGCATTACTCTTTTTCCTCTTAAATCATATATACGGTTTTGTATACTTTTTATTATTTTCATTTGAAAACTAATGGAATGTTATTATATGTGAGTTATTTGAAAATTGATTTTTGAGAATTTTTAAGGTAAATGATTTTATTATAGAGGGAAGGGAGTTGGAGACTGAGTCTTAGTGTAAGTGTGAGTGTGAGTCCGAAATCCGAAGTCCGTAGTCCGAGTCCGAGTGTGAGACGGAGTCTGAGTCTGAGTAAAATCCAACCTACAGACTCATACCCCAGACTCGGACTACGGACTGCGGACTGCGGACTCAATCTACCCTCACCCTGCCCAACCTTCCCTATCCAAACTCCTATACTGAATCGCTTCCGCCAAATGCTCCGTCTTTATATCCGCACTCTGCTCCAAATCAGCAATAGTGCGTGAAACTTTAAGTATTCTATCGTAAGCTCGTGCTGAAAGTCCAAGTCTTTCCATGGCAGTCTTCAATAGCGCGCGACCATCATCCGTAATTTTACAAACTTCATGAAGCTGCTTTGTGCTCATTTGTGCATTGCAATACACTCCGGCATCACCTGCATAACGAAACGCTTGTATCTCCCTAGCCTTCTCAACACGTTGACGAATTGTATCGCTCCGTTCTCCTGCACGCAATGAAGTAAGTTCGTTGAAAGGAACAGGAGTTACTTCGAGATGTATGTCAATTCTATCGAGCAACGGACCGGAAATTCGTGTAAGATATTTTTGTACTATGCCGGGACCGCAGACGCATTGCTTGTCCGGATGATTGTAATAGCCACATGGACATGGATTCATAGAAGCCACCAACATAAAACTTGCAGGATACTCAATTGAAAATTTTGCACGTGAAATTGTTACCGTGCGTTCTTCTAATGGTTGGCGCATTACTTCCAGAACGGCACGTTTGAATTCAGGTAGTTCGTCGAGGAATAAAACGCCGTTGTGTGCAAGAGAGATTTCTCCGGGCTGGGGAAAGCCGCCCCCTCCTACTAAGGCTACATCGCTTATCGTATGATGCGGTGAACGAAAAGGACGCACACAAACCAGAGATGCTTCTCTTCCAAGTTTACCGGCAACAGAATGTATCTTTGTCGTTTCGAGGGCTTCATTGAGTGTTAATGGGGGAAGAATAGTTGGAAGTCTTTTGGCCAGCATGGTTTTGCCGGCTCCCGGTGGACCAATTAAAATAATATTATGCCCGCCGGCTGCTGCTACTTCCATAGCGCGCTTTATGTTTTCTTGTCCGCGTACATCGGAGAAATCAAATTCTGATTTGCCCTGATTGGCTTTAAACTCTTCTGCTGCATTCACAATTGTCCGTTCCAGATTTTTTTCATGGTTGAAGAATTGAAACACTTCTGTCATGGACTCCACTCCATATACTTCGAGGTTACTGACAATAGCTGCTTCTCTGGCATTTTGCTTGGGAAGAATAAAACCCTTAAATCCTTCTTTGGCTGCCTGAATGGCAATGGGCAATACACCTTTTATAGGCTGCAAACTTCCATCGAGTGACAGTTCTCCCATGATGATGTATTTTTCCAATTCATCCTGCAGCATTTGTTGTGAGCCTGCAAGAATACCCATTGCAAGCGTGAGGTCATACGCTGATCCTTCTTTTCGAATATCTGCAGGGGCCATGTTTACGGTAAACTCATGCCGAGGATATTTGTAATTGCAATTTTTTAAAGCAGCTACAATGCGTCTCTGACTTTCACGAACTGCATTGTCGGGAAGGCCTACCAGTATAAAATTTACTCCGCTGCTAAGGTTTACTTCTACAGTAATTGTTGTTGCATTTACGCCAAAGACAGCGCTGCCAAAAGTTTTTACAAGCATTTTTCAGACAATATATTTTCAGGCCGCAAGAGCAGCATTTTTTTTAGAATTAACTGTGGGTTTAGAGCTTACTTCATAGCCTCTTCCAGGCAGTGAATCAATGTATGGATTACTTTAATGTGAATTTCCTGAGCTCGGTCGGCATATTTTGAATCGGTAGCTCTGATCTCTACATCACACAAGGATGCCATTTTACCACCATCTTTTCCTGTAAGGCCTACAACATGCAAACCGATTTTTTTTGCACTTGCTATGGCAGCCAGAATGTTTTTCGAATTTCCGCTGGTACTTATTGCCAGCAGGACATCCCCTTTTTTTCCAATTGCTTCTATATAACGGGCGAATACCATTTCATATCCATAATCATTGGCCACGCAGCTTAAATGAGAAGGATCGCTGATAGAAATTGCAGCAAGAGGCTTTCTATCCTCACGAAATCTTCCTGTAAGTTCTTCTGCAAAATGCATGGCATCGCACATGCTGCCGCCATTACCGCAGGAAAGAATCTTTCCTCCATTCTTCAGTGCTTTTGTCATTAAGTCAGCAGCATCTGAAATTGATTTTATATTTCTTTCATCGGAAATGAAATCATTCAGTGCTTTTTGCGCTTCGAGAAGATCGGATTTTATAAGTGAATTTGTACTCATTGCATAGAGATTGAGGGTGTGAAGTTATAAAAGGAAATAAGGATATAAAATTTTTCCGCCAACTTCATGCATATAATATACTTAAAATAAAAAAAGGAAGAGGCCCTTCAGCCCCTCCCTTTACAAAACTTAACATGAAACAATTAATTCTTAATTACTTTTTGATATTTGTGTGAGCCATCGGAAAAAGTTAATTCAAACAAGTATGTTCCCGGTGAAATTTTTTCTACGTTAACAACACCTTCGAAGCCGTTTAACTTACCGGAGAGGATTTCAGACCCTTGAAGGGAAAGGATCCGGTAAGCAACGACTTCGTTTGCAGCTGACGACAGGTTAAAATGAATTTCAGAGTTAACAGGATTTGGGAATATCTTGAATGAAATAGATGATTTAATTTCTTTTACACCCGTAAGCTGTGAAGGGGAAATTACATTGATTGTAAATCCGGGCAAAGACCGAAATACATTTCCCATGGAATCGACAGTAAGTGTATCGCAATATGTGCTGCTGCAGCCGTTTGGATCAAAAACTGTGAGACATAAATTATACGATCCCAAGGTCTGATAGTAATGCGAAGGAAACTGTGCTGTATCCGAAGTGCCATCGCCAAAACTCCATTGATAAGTGATATTTTGTCCGCTCGATAGATTTACAACTGATACTTGATACGGTGCCAGTTGAACAAAGGCAAAAAATGCCTGACAGTTTCCTGTTGGATTGCCGGGAATGGTATCTACAAGCACAAACGAACAGAATTGATCGGTGCAGTTACCGGTTACAATGGTTAAGCAAACATTGTATGTTCCTGGAACAGCATAAGTGTGTTGTGGAAAACGAGTAGTAGATGTTCCTCCATCTCCAAAACTCCATACATAGGTTGTTAACGACGGATTGGCTATTGATAAATCAATAAATAATGCATCAAGACCTAAATTGGAATTGATAAATGAGGCATGACAAGTATTGGGTCCGGTACCGGCGGTAACATAAATACAACTGTGGCAAAAAATAGTCTGAAAGGAATCTGTTTCTGTTGCACATACAGAATATACACCTGAATTATTGTAAACATGACTGACTGTTGTACCTGAGCCAACAGAACCATCACCGAAATCCCATACTATAAATGAAGAAGATGATGAAGGTGGCATATTGAATATAAAACCATTTGCATTTGCTGAATCAGGAGCAAAAGTAAGGATACAGCTTCCTGTATTTCCCCCTACCCAAACCTGTTGACAATGATTACATACAATGGAACCTGAATTTCCAACAGACATACAAACCTGATAGGATCCTGAAGCTGCGTATGTATGGCTCGGATTAGGACCCGTTCCTGTTGTATTGTCACCGAAATCCCATGCAATTGAATTTGCAGGTCCTGTTACATTCGCTGTAAAGTTAGCTGTCAAACTATTCGTTGTATTTAAAGCATAAGAAAAATTACAAACCGTATTGGGACCTGCATAAACACTGTCACAATGCGTACAGATTATGGCGCCATTCGCATCGACCTCTGACATGCACACTATATAATTTCCGGGTAATGAATAAACATGGCTCGTAGTCGTATCTGTACCCGTTGATCCATCACCAAAATCCCAAACTACACTTGATGCGGGGTTACTTGTATAAGCATAAAATGAAAAAGCAAAATGATTAATTGGATTTGAACTATAACCAAACGAACAATAAGGAGGTGGATTACCATTGGTAATCCATTGACAATAGGGTGAATTACAATTGCTGGTGGTCATGCATACATAAAAAGAGTCAATTGAATTAAATGTATGACTAATTTGATTTCCTGTACCTGTTGTATTATCTCCGAAATCCCAATTCACAATAGAACCACCCGGAACATTAGCA
>JAYURB010000402.1:0-2956 GCA_043756425.1 Bacteroidota bacterium | reverse complement strand
AGCAAGAGCATAAGGAAGTTTTTCCAGAAACAAATCCAGCGCTCCAAATTCATCATTCACTTCAATGCGCAAAGCTTGAAAGCAACGCTGACAGGATTTTTTAATTTCTTCTTTACGCTTTTCGGGTGAAAGAAATTCTAAAGCATCATTTATTATATCTCGCAATTGTTTTGTAGTTTCAACAACTACACCATTTGCAATATTCGTTACAATAGCTTTAGCAATCGGTTCGAAATATGGTTCGTCAGCATTTAAAATGAAAAGTTCTTCTAATTCATCCTGAGAATTTTTTTTCAATAGTTCCGCAGCCGAAGTACCACTCTTGGGATTAAGCCTTAAATCTAACGGCCCTTCCACCTTAAACGAAAAGCCTCTTTCCGGATTATCGATTTGCATAGACGAAACACCCAAATCAGCCAATACAAAATTCAACGGCCCGGCTTCCTCAACAATTTGATCGATACCTGAAAAGTTCATCTTCTTTATCACAACAACTTCCGGCCCATACCCCAACGATGCCAGACGTTCTTTTGTCCTCGGTAATTCAAAAGGATCCACATCAATAGCATAAAGCTTTCCTCCGGGAAGTAAATATTTAAGCATCTCTAAAGTATGTCCGCCATAACCCAGTGTAGCATCCAAACCAATTTCTCCGGGTACAATTTTGAGAATTTCGATTATTTCATTTACACAGATAGAACGATGCATACCCGCCGGCGTGCGCCCTTGCTGAATGACTTTTTCAATATCTGCAGCGTAGTCTTCCGGGTGTAATTCTTTATATTTTTCTTTAAAGGATTTAGGGTGCGTGCCTTTGTAGCGGATACGGCGCACACGTTTGGGTTCCTGATCTTCCATGGGTTTAAAAATAATATTTGGTCAGTTTGTGTACAAGAAATAGTACTTCGTTTTGGTGAAAGTGTTTTTCTTTAACCAATACTCCGGTCTATTGATTAATATATATTTTTGTAAGTATGCTCATTATGCAATTTAAGTCTTCGTTTTAAATAAACCGCTTCCTTTTCATATTCAAAAACTGCTATGTACGTGCTTCTAAACCGTCATTATTGACATTAATTAGATTTTATTGTTATTAAAAGTTCACTGTCAAAAATTGCCGCAGGTGAAACTACAATTTCTTCAGCTGGAAATTTTTCGCCGTAACGTTCTTTCAGTTTTTCCCTTACTGCTTCATTTGTCAAGTCAAAGTCGCTAAGTTTTTCAAGTTTACTAATTTGAATTCCTGTCGCACGATTACAAATTTTCCAAATAAGTTCAGAGCAATAAATATTATCATCTGACCATTCAAAAGTCAGATCGTAGTTTTTACCGTTAAAACTGTCGCCAACTTTTTTCATTTTATTTAATGTTATGGGAGTTAATACCTGATCAGCGTTTTTAAGTCGCTTTATTACGTATTTACCGTCTTGTCCCCGAGCAATCCATTTGTCAAGAGGTGTTGACTTAACAGGTTGAACTGCCTCAAAAACATAAAAGTCATTGCCTTCTTTATAGATAAGTCCGCAATGAGAATATTTTGATTTTGTCGCAAGTTGAATGGCCTTGCTTTGTGCAGAAAGCGAAGTTTGAAAAATAATATCGCCACTTTTTATTTCGTCTTTGTCTGCAAGTTGTTTTACTTCTGATTTTGCATTATCAAGCTTTTGTTTAGAGTCGTAAAAATTTCTTTTGGTGTAAAGCCAACCGAAACTTATAAGTACTAAAAGTCCAAATATGATTATTGATTTATTCATTCTGGCAATTTTTACTCAATTTGTCCTTGATGTTGTCACTAACGTTTTACGGCTTGGCCTAGTTGAGGATTTAGAAGCATTTCACTGTCAACCAAGCACAAATTTTTATTAGAATCACTACCGAGCAATTTACTACTTAACCTGCCATTACGCCAAACCGCTCTTGGGTCCTAGTCTCCTATTTTTCGTCCTGATTTTCTGGTGGTTGTGGTATGGGACAGACACACTCGTTGCCAAGTTTTGGTTTGTGCTTTGCCTTGCATGACTTTGCAATGAGTGTGGCTGTAGTGCGTTGGCATTAATATAGGTTAAGGATAAAGTATTGCTATTCCGAGTCTTGCTGTGTGAGATGATAATTTTTGAAGAACATCAGCAAATAACTTGTCTTTTGCTTTTCCAATGATTTTATATTTTGAGGTGTTTTTTAAATCATCTTCCATAACAGTTTGAAATTTATAGAAATTAAAAATTATCATTTGAGGTTTTTCAATGTTCTTAAAGTGAATCGGATGTAAGAAAGAGTAAAACCCCTCACCTTTGAAATATTTTTCTCGTATTTTATCATCAGAATCTAACATTATTCCACCAATAATTCTTGATTGAAGTTGCTTCTTTTTACCTGCAAAATCGCAAGGTGGTGTTACTTCAATAGCTATTCGTTTGATATTTTTTGGCTCTTCAATTTCATAGTTAGTTTCATCTTTTTTCTTGTCTTTAAAATCTTTGTGTTCGTTAATTTTAATCTCAATGTCTTTGCAATAAAATTGATTAAAATAAATCGGATTTTGATTTTCAACTACTTCATAAATATTTCCAGGAAGCACTACATCTTGCAATAAATTGTGAAAATCTAACAACAAAAGCGAATTTAGTTTTGAAAAAATATTGTTTTTGTCTTCGCTTGCCTCGTGATTTAAATTATCAGGGTTAGAAAATAATTCATTTATATTTTGATGATTATTTGATATTTCAACTTGCAAAGAATCCATCAATGATTTTACTAAGTCTTTTTGCAAAAAGGGATTAACTTGTTTCAAAGTTGTTTTTACAGCTTCCTTAGCTTGTTCTGAATTATCTTGTGGTGTAATGTTTACTGGAATTCCTGTGTAATTACAAGCTAACCTAAACAAAACGGCCTCAAGATGCTTTTTCTTTTTCTCGTTGGTTTCAAAAAAGCTGTATAATGTAGATATTGTCTTATC
>JAYURB010000401.1:0-6930 GCA_043756425.1 Bacteroidota bacterium | reverse complement strand
CTGATGTTGAAGAAAGTATTACAGACATTAACTGATATCCAAAAGTTGAGCCCACAGGAAAATCATATGTTCCGGAGCTATTCACCGTGCGACGCAAGTTGCCAATCACATAGCTATTTGTTGAATGTCCTGAAATTGCCGAGGTGCCGGTATTCGATACAGCTAGTTCAAAATCATTTGTTATGATTTTACCAAGAGTAAGGTAAAGCATACTGCTGGCAGTAACACTTGTTGAAAGATTCAGGTTTGCAGAATTATAAATAGTAAGGTAACGAACAGTTGCCGGCAAACCATCGCCTGTGACTTGAGCCACAGTTCCATTATAGGTATAATCTGCTCCTGTACTGTAGCTTCTGGTTCCTGTTACCTGCACATTGCCTGAAGCACTGGTTTGAGTAATTCCATTTGCCGAACCCATATTCAATCCTCCGCCTGATGATAATGTAAATGTGCCGGAACTGCTAAATACACTTACTCCTGCATCTACAACAGACCCACTGTTAATTGAATAATTGATTTTATTACTGATTGTTCCCGATGTTTTCGAAAAATATTGTGTTCCGGCTTTTTTGAAATATATTTCTCCTCTTGCAGTACCGGAGCCGGTTTCTGTAATTGTACCTCCGCTTTGCGTGAAATTTCCATAGAGGTTTAACGTTGTAATTCCTTTTGTAGTAGAACTTCCGTTGTATTGACTAAAATCATATGTGCCGCCGGATATTGTAAAGTTTCCTGTAACATTTATTGTAGGACTTCCATCACCATTATCTTCTGCTAAATCGTTACCGGCAAATGTTCCACCGGATTGAACATAATTTCCTCCAATATTAATAACACATGATAAAGACTTTGATGTTGCTTGTAGTTTCCCTCCCTGGTGAAAATAATTGCCACTGATATTCAAAGTATAATTGTGACCTGAACCAAGGAATACAGATCCCGTACCTGAAGAAATAAATAAAAAATCGCCACCTATGCTTGTTAGATTACCCCCCAGCTTTTCAATTGAAGTCTGATTCGGACAATTCCATGTGAAATTATTAAACGATTGATCAAGTTTTGAGGGTTGGGTTGTTGTCACTCCTGTAACTTCGCAAGTCGAACCGGTATTCCAGGTTGCCTGTGGAATATTACCGCCATTAACATCATGCTGAAATACCCCACCCGAATTAACAGTCCAGATATTTGTTGAAGAGGTAAATGTGGCATCCTGACTTTTATACCTTCCTCCGCTATTAATAGTAATTGTAGCACCCGCACCTATAGTATTTGCGCCACCAGCTTGGAGTGTAACATTTCCGGTAATGATTGAGGAAGAATTGCCTTTATTATCCAATGTACCCGCTATTGTAACTGTACCGTTGACAGTAAAATCGGTGCCACTGCCATCTTTTAAAGTAAGCGTTTTTCCGGAAGGAATTACTAAAGACCCTCCGGCATCAACTATAAGCTGATCAACATCCAGGTTTGATGTTACTGTAACAATATGTCCCGATTGAATATTTATTAACTTAGATCCATCGTAAGGAGTTGATCCAGTCGCTACCCATGATGATCCATTAAAAGTTTGCCAAGTACTCGTATTATTCCAGTTTCCTGAAGCAACAGATCGGTAGTCTCCGGAAGCAGCAGCTAATGCATCCTGTGAGTTAAAATTAAAAGTTATAATCAATCCGGCTACAATAAGACCCATAGCAGCTGCTGTTAAAGCAATAATTCTTCTGTGTGTGACTTTAGTTTGAATCTTTGGCGCTAATCTTCTTCTTTTCTTAGACATTTGAAAGGTTGTTTTATTGAGAATGATTATTTGTGGGATTTCTCCTTAATTTTGTTTTAGTGTGTACTTATTCTGGAGCGTTCTGTTGTATATTTATTATACTTATAGCCCAACAGTAAGATTTATTAAAATTTTAATAATTAACTTCCCCTTTAGGCAATTAAAAAGCGGGAAAGACGTGTTGTTTTTTAAAAAAAGGCTAAATACTTTTTTTAAGTATTTTTTCTTTATTGTAAGAGAAAGTTGAAATTCATTGATTTCTTAAAAAATGGATGAAAGGCGAACATTTTTTTGATGTATACTCCGAGCGGGAAGGGTTTGATGATTTTTAATTAATGGCAATAAAGGATGTAAGAATTGTGTTTTCATTTTCATTAATAAACTGCTCAGGAAACGTCCTTCGACTTCGCTCAGGGCAATGTCATTAAGTTAAGTTAAATGATTTATTCGTTGACAATTTATGGAATTATTAGGCCCGTTAGGGCCAGACTCTTGGTAACTTTTGGACAATACAAGAACGCTAAGCCCCTTTAGGGGCGCACTCTTTAAACACACAGCTTTTTTCGACAACGAAAGTCCACTGTATTCAACTACTCGCCAACTTATCATCAAATATTGTCCGAAGAACCCTGCGGGAAATCAGTTGTTTAAAAATATATCGTTCGTCAAAATCAACCTCAAAGATGAGTTGAAGATGCATTTGTGTATAGTAGCTTCTTTGACTAGAGCCCAAGCTTTTTGATATTTTATTTCCTAAAAATAGGTGCTTTGTATATTTTTAACCTCACCATAAAATATAAAAGGGAAGTCCGCAAAACTCCCAATCCATACGTAACACTTCGTTTAAAATTAATGGAAGAAGAATCCTTTTCATATTTAGTAGGACAGGTAACCTCACAAACATCGAAGCCAAAATAAAAAACCTGTGCCAGCATTTGATTGTCGAAAATAAAATCGTCGGAGTTTTTCGTAAAAGGAATAGTCTCCAATACATCTTTCCTGAATGCACGGTAACCGGTATGGTATTCAGATAGTTTTTGATTCATCAATAAATTCTGCAAGAAAGTCAGGAAACGATTGAAGAAGTACTTATAATAAGGCATTCCTCCTTTTAAAGCACCTTTGCCTAGAATTCGTGAAGCAATAACTACAGGATACAAATCATTGGCAATAATGCTTGCAATGGCAGGAATAAGTAGCGGAGTATACTGATAATCGGGATGAAGCATAATAACAATGTCAGCTCCCAGTTTCATTGCTTGGTTGTAACAGGTTTTCTGATTCCCTCCGTATCCTTTATTATTATCGTGTTTCACAATGTGTTTTATTCCTAATCTTTTGGCTTCTTCAACAGTATTGTCTTTGCTGGCATCGTCAACGATAATTACATCATCGACAATGTCCATTGGTATTTCTTTGTATGTTTTACTAAGCGTACTTGCTGCATTGTAAGCAGGTAATACGACTATAATTTTTTTGTTATTAAGCATAATTCTTTGTAATGACTTACTGTGGTGAATTTAATAAAACTTATCGACTGACTATTTCCCCTTTTCGCACATCAGAAAGATGCTTGAACAAAGATCAGGATAGATCTGCCCCAGCTGGAAGCACCCTTCCAAATATTCTTTTGAAATAATGTCTGTCTGAAGCAAACGGTCCCACTGAAAATTAGCCAGAGCCTTAAAGAATATTCCTGATCGGTGAACAACATTCAGTCCCGCTGCTTTAGCATCTCTCTCCAGTGTATCGAGTGAATACGTTATTCTGTGACCATGTTCCTTTTCTGCAGGCGTTATTGCTGAATTGTGCGTTATGAGCCCCATCTTCACAGCTATTTGCCGTGAAGGAGCATTTGCATTCGGGCAAACCAAAAAGAATCGACCCGTATCGGACAACCATTCATCGTTGATTCTTTTTAAAACCAAAACAGGATCATCGATATGCTCAAGCACATGCGTTAAAACAATGTTGTCGTATTTTGTCGGAAGTTTTGCTGTTTCGAAAAGAGAATTAACAAACTTTACACGGCTTCCCAATTCAGCCTTTGCTACTTTAATGGCTTCATCCGAAACTTCCACGCATGTTATATCGTTGAAATGGTCTAAAAATCTTTTTGTAAAATTTCCCATGTAACTTCCCAACTCTAAAAAATTTCCTTCTTTGAAAAATGGAAGAAAAGATTTTATCATATATGGATGTAATACATCGAAATCAAAACTATAGCCATATTTATGGTCTGCAGTATCCTTTAATTCTTTGTTGTAATCTCTTGGTGTATTCATTTTATTTTTAAATTAATAATTCTTGGTTTATTATTCTTCTAAAACTGCTATACCGAAACCCAATCGCCCAAATTCATTTCCATTGTACAGTAAATAAATTATTTCATCACAGGCGAAAATATTCGGATAACACATCATATCCGAATCCCATTCCCCTTCGCTAACGTCAATACCGGCATTTTTGTCTTCTCTTATCCAGGTTTTTAAATCTGATGAATGTGCATATCCTATTCTATATCCTCTGTCTTTATTTTTTCTGAAGCCTGTAGCATGTCTATAGCAAAAAAACATATGATATTTGTTCTTATGTTTAATAACAGTAGGCAATGCCTGGCATTCGTTCTCATCCAATTTGTCGGATATAATGTGTTTCCCTTCCTTTTCCCAATTTATGCCATCAACAGATGTAGCATGAACGATTTTATAAACCCTTTGAGGGTCGCTTTCCGTTGAATCGATGATCCATTTATAGCCATAAATGTACCACATATGATAGGTCTTTTCAAATAATGCAACGAAAGCATCCCCTACAAGAAAAGGCTCATTTAGCGATGATGTCAAAATGGGCCCGTTTCCGATTTTCTCAAACGTCAATCCATTATCCTTACTTATAGCAAGACCGATAGACGCATCTGCTGAAACGGAAACTTTTCTATTCCATCCTGTTGTATAGGCCAGTATTTTATTATCGTTTTTAAATATACTTATTGGAAAAATTCCGTGTTCGTCAAAACACCCCAGTTCACCGAGAGGGATAACCGGTTTATCCGAAACCTTAAGAATTTTTTTAAATTCCTTATCCATATCTACAAAACTAATATGACTCAGGTACTTTCCTTTTGCATCTTTCTCTCTGGTTGAAAAATAAATTCTCACAAAATCATCGAATACCAATGCCTGGGGTGATTGAGCGAATTCAAAACAATTGTTAGTTAACTTGTGTTCTATTGGGTTAAATATTTTCCCTAATTTTTTCCATTTCATAACAACGTAAATTAAAAAGAATGTTCGGGATTTTCAAGTATTGCCAGCCCAATTCCATATCGGCCAAAACCATTGCCCTGGTAAATCATGTACATAGTATTATTGAATTCAAAGACATGAGCGTAGCTTATCATCTCTGAATCCCATCCTTCCTCGGAAATTGTAATCCCGGCTTTTGTGTCATCTCTTTCCCAATGAAGTAAATCATCTGAGGATGCATATCCTATGCGATAACTAAATTCTTTTGATCGATAACCTATACTATATCGGTAGGAAAAAATCATATGGTATTTGTTGTTATAATAAAATACATCAGGACTTGCCTGACATTCATTTTCCTCCAATTTAATATCGATAAGATTTTTTCCGTGTTTCGTCCAGTTAATTCCATCGGATGAAGTAGCTAGTCTAATTTTATATACCGGTTCAGGGTAGCCATTGTTCTCAATCCATTTGCTTCCTGCAGCATACCATAAGGACCATATACCATTGAAGTGTCTGATTTTGGGACTACCTAATAGAAAGGGTTCGTCGGGAGAGTAAGAAATTATTGGACCCTTTCCAAGCTTTTCAAATGTGTTTCCGTTATCATGACTTAAGGCTAAACCAATAGCTGAATTAAAGGGAACGGACTCACATCGTGTCCATCCACAATAATAAATTCGGATTTCATTGCCGACCTTTATTACAGAAGCCGGGTTTGTACCAAATTCATCAAACGTTCCCAATTCCCCTAACTGTAAAATAGGTTTATCGGCTATATTTAAAATATCGAATAAATTATTTTTATTGAGATCAATATACGCCATATAGCTAACGTATTTACCTTTTGCGTCAGGAGCAGATCTGCAGGAAAAGTAAACTCTTATAAAACCATCAAAAATAAGAACGGAAGCAGCCTGAGCATATTCCTTCATCCATTCTTTATTTTCAACCTTTGTTGGATCAAATATTTTACCCAACTTTTTCCACTTAAACATTTCTTAGCGTATATTTTTTATGGTAAATATTTTTATTTCTTGTTTGCTTTACTTTAAAAGACATTCTATTGCATCTACATCGAAGACGGGAATTTTTAATTCATTATAAATTACTTCTCTGTCAAAGTAATAATTGTCAATGAAAATCGATTTCTCCGGATTAATGAATCTAACTTTATCTTCCTCGGATTTCAATAAAATTATTTCATCGAATAAGTTTTTCGCCAGACAATATATTGCCAGACTCTCATCTAAATCGTACCTGTGTTTTGTTAACAGGCAAATTTTTACATTGTTGTTTTTGCATTGATACAAATATTGCAAAGCAACAAGATTAACTTTATTTTCTACAATAATTGTATCGTCAAAATCAATATAGACGCGGTTATAATCCAACCCTGCTTTATACCTGTTGAATAAACAACGGTCGAGGTTCATTGAGAAATCTTGATGGAGTATTTTTACATCAATATTTTTAGCATCAAAAATGCTTAACAATGCAAAGTTAACTCCTGTCTGCCTATACAATGCCATTGTACTCGATTGCCTCGCTGCAAACTCCATTAACTTATATTTATCGCTTTTGTCTTTCTTCAATTGAAAAAACCAGGCGCCTCTGAATTTTAATGTATCGTTAAGCTTTTCTGCAATATTTTTAATTTCAGAAGTTAAGGGAACTGTAGAGGTATTGAAAGAAATTCCGATTTCTATTCTGCTCCGGATGCGGGGACCTATAAATAGTAGTTCGCCATTCTTATTGGAGAAGCAATCAATGCTTAATTCATCACCTGGGAGAAACTCACAAGCGATTAAGTCGGAATCGCTTTTTGTTTGCATTAACAATTCCTCTTTATTGTTGACCAGAAAGGTTCCTTTGCCACCCTGACCGATATTGGGTTTCAGG
>JAYURB010000400.1:0-2964 GCA_043756425.1 Bacteroidota bacterium | reverse complement strand
CCGAGCTTTGACTAATTGTTAGTCTTCGAAAGAACTTCATTGACAAGAGGTATTCGAATTATAATTCTTAAAATAAAAATGACTTTGGCATTGAAATTAAGAACAAACGTAATTTCCGGAAAAGTAACGCATATTTTGCCCCGGGGGCAAAAATCGAAAAGCCCTTGTTTTACTTACTCCACATTATTACAAAAAAGTTAATGAATAAAAATGCGGCTGACGCCATGCAAAAGACCCCTTGATTTCCCCTTTTGCAAGACTATCCGCCAGAGGGCGGACAGCAGAATAAATACACGAATGACTTTATTCCAAAAGAGGATTGCAACTGCATATAAGACGGATAATTTTTGAAGCAAGAAGCAATAGTCAATAATTCAAAACCAAATACTACCGAATAAGTGTATTTATTCGGCCGAAAATGTTTAAGATTATCATAAACTTCTAAAGCTTCAACTCCAATTCAATAGGACAATGGTCGCTTCCCATAACATTAGGATGTATGGTAGCATTGGAAACCATACTTCTCATCTCAGAGGAAATCATATAATAATCAATCCGCCAGCCTGTATTTCTTTCACGGGCGCGAGTAATAACGTCCCAGTAAGTGTATTGACCCGGTTCTTTATTATACTCTCTGAAAATATCAATATAACCCATGTCAATAATTTTATCGATCCAGGCACGTTCTTCTGAAAGGAATCCGCTTGTTTTAGCATTAGGACCTGGACGGGCAAGGTCAATTTCCTTATGAGCAGTATTATAATCGCCGCAAACGATAATATTCTTTTTTTGCTTTCTTATAAATTCTGCACGTTTAAAAAGCTCCGCATAAAAATCAAGCTTATACTTAACACGATCAGGTCCGCGACCACCATTCGGAAAATAAACATTATAAAGAACAAACTTTTCATATTCCACTTCCAAGACGCGACCTTCGCTGTCAAATTGAGGATTGTTAAAACCGGAATTAACCTGCAAAGGTTCCTGGCGTGAATAAACAGCAACACCGGAATAACCTTTCTTTTCAGCGGAAAAAAAATACGACTTGAAATCGCCAATACGCATAATTTCTTCAGCAAGCTGCTCCGGCTGAGCTTTGGTTTCCTGAAGGCATAATACATCAGGATTCTCTTTTACGAACCATTCCTGAAATCCTTTTTTCCAAATAGCCCGAATACCATTTACATTCCAACATAAAATTCTGAACTTCTTTTTGTCCATGTGCTAATAGTTTTGTGCAAATATAGGATCATTTTTCTAACAGCATAAATTATCCATCAAAAACAGTGTTGTGATCCGGTTCATGTTAACTCATATTTGCATAATATTTCCTATATCATATGTACATGCAAAAAAAATCCAGCTTTAGAATACCTCCAACTTAGCCGCCGTCGGGCGGGATAAAATAAATTTAGCACAGTTCATAAAAATAAAATAGTATTTAACAATCAATAAAAATAATTTAAAATGAAAAAAAGAATATTTGCAACACTTCTCCTGCTGGCATCAATTGCATTTGAATCTTCAGCATATACAATTCTTATTTCCGGCGGCGGAAAAAATCAAAGATTTTATAGAATTTACATTTCAGACAATACTGCCCAATGCACCGGAAATGGTAATAATAAATGCTTTCTCTTAGAAGGAACAGTTTCGGCGCAAAAAAATACCATAAAGCACAACGTTCAAAATGTCGTTGATTTTGTTTTTAGTCAGGTAAAAATTGGAAATGTAAATGGCGAAGAAACTTTTGAAAACGATTTACCGGTTTCCTGGAAATCTTTAAGGGACGGAAATGTGGAGATAAATGTTGAAGATGGTGTAGTTGAAGGAGTTGACAACTATGATTCGGAGAAATAATTTTTTGAGCAGAAGGCAATTATTTGCCTTCTGCTCTCTGTTGTTTTTATTCTTCAATCTTGCCGCCCAAACGGAAAGCAAAATACAGTGCTCGTTGATAAAGCACTTCACATTAGGGAAGCAATCGCTGGAAAATAAAATATCAGCAGACATTCATGAAGATGTGCTTTATTTTCTTACGCAAAATGATTGTAACAAAACAGAAAATAAATTAATTATTCATAAAATAACAATTGCAGAAGAAAGATGGGACTCCTTAATAATTAACTATCCATCAGACATTTTAATACGATTCATACCAAAATTCTCTATAAGTAATAAATACCTCATCTTGATAGATGATGAAAGATCAGATATTTATCGCTTTATAAAAAAAGGAAACACATTCGTTTTCCTGAACAGGGTCAACCTACCCCAAAAATATGCAAGTGAACATGTCAGACATCTAACAAAAAGTCAATTTCTATTTCACAGCATTTACAATTACCATCCTGACGAAAATCAATACAACACCAATTTTGCAATTTACGATGCTGAAAGGGATGCTATCATTAATGCAATACATCCAGATTTGCCATGTATTGGTTTCAGTCATCTAACAAGTTCCTGGGTTGCCAATAGCAAAACAAAAATTGCTGTTGCAAGTCCATGCGGGTACAAAATCTTTCTTTACGACTTTAAACTGAAGATGCTTGACTCGATAGTCCTAAATAATCCCCAAAACTGGAATAATTTACCCGACAATACTATACCCTTTGAAACTAATCCATCAAAAATTCATCCTAAAATTCTAATAGATAAGCTTATCAAATTAAACGATACAATCTCAAGAATAGAGAAAATATTTTTCCCGGACGAAAATACATTGTTGATTAGTTCATTTAATGGTAAAAACAATAAAAATGCTAAACGAATAGACGTATGGAATATAAAAACTAAGCCATATTTAATCTCCTCATTCGAAAATCAAAAAATTAATTTTTATGATACAGACACAATCAATTATAGCAGTCTTCCAATACCGTTAAATTCTCCGGAGTACCTCAGTGTGAATAATTACAGCCTTTATGCGATAAATGAAGAAGATTATTTCCCGGAAAACAA
>JAYURB010000399.1:0-2968 GCA_043756425.1 Bacteroidota bacterium | reverse complement strand
ATTGGTGATGATGATAACCGCTTATGGTACTTCTTTTTTATCTGGCCCAGCAATTCGAGACCACTCATACCGGGCATATTGATATCAGATAATATCAGAACGGCTTCCTGTTCATGATCCTTCATGTAGGTCAGGGCTTCTTCGCCGGAGAAGGCAAATTCGAAATCGATTTCACCTTCTTTAATTTCTTTACGGAAGCGTTGTTCAAATAGAATCTGAACATCTTTTTCGTCGTCTACTACTAAAATTTTCATTGGGCGAATGTATGATTTAATCGTGGTAATTTACGTATAATTTATACCGATATTCTCTCCATTTTGTGAACAATTTCAGGTCCGTTATCCATTTTATAGTGGTAAAACAATAATAAACGTAGACCCTTCCCCATTTTTCGTCTCCACTTTTATTTCCCCGCCATGTGCTTTTACAATATCATAACTTAATGATAATCCCAAACCTGTTCCTTGTCCTGTTGGTTTGGTGGTAAAAAAGGGCTGAAAGATTTTGTCGAGTATTTTTTGAGGAATGCCGCCCCCATTGTCAGATACTTTTATTTCGATACTCCGACCCCCAAGGCCCCCCTGCGCGAACTTCGTTCCTTCCCTTCGCTCCGCTTGGGAACCCGAAGGGAGGGACAATCGCTTCGTAGAAACTGTAACGGTGGGTTCATATTTAGCCGCTGTCGGGGTTACAACCGCCGACAGGGCTTTCTCATTTACCGCATAAAACGCATTCGTAATTAAATTCAAAATCACCCTTCCGATATCCTGCGGAATGATATTTATTTTACCAATGTTCTCATCATAATCCGTTATCATTGTTGCATTGAAATTTTTATCTTTTGCACGAAGACCATGATAAGCCAATCGTAAATATTCATCAGCCAGTTTATTAATATCAGTTAGTTCTTTTTTGCCACTACCTCTGCTGGAATGTTGTAACATTCCTTTTACAATATCGTCAGCACGTTTACCATGATGATTTATTTTTTCTTCATTGGCTATTACATCATTCGCTATTTCTTTTGCATCAGCAATATTTCCTTTATCCAATTCATCTTTCATTTCACCCAGCAATTCCTTATTAAGGTCTGAAAAATTATTAACAAAGTTCAACGGGTTTTGAATTTCATGGGCTATACCGGCAGTGAGTTCTCCCAATGAAGCCATTTTTTCGGATTGAATGAGTTGGGATTGGGTGGATTTTAAATTACTAAGAGTTGTTTTTAAAATCTGATTGGCGTGATGCTTTTGTTTATTGTTCCGGTAAAGAATAAATGCAATCAGGAGAAAAGTGCATAATCCCGCCAGCAAACCATATTGCCTGATTTTGTTTTGATAGTCCTTCGTTGCGCTTTCAATTTCAAATTGTCGCTCCTGGCTGTCAAAATCAACAAAGCCTTCAATAGCCATTTCATTTCCAAGTTTGCTTACACTGTCTTTGTATGTAATAGCCACTTTATTGAAATAAATAGCTTTTTTCGTGTCACTCTTTTCAAAGAGTTCAGCCAATAACACACTTGCATTAATTATACTTGAAAGGAAACCGTCTTTTTGAGCAATTGTAAGTGATTCATTTGCGTACAAAATGGCGGAATCGGATTTATTCATTTGTTGATACACTTTCGCCAGTGAAAAATATAATTCAGCACGGCCACTTGAATTTCTGCTGTTAAGGGAAAGTGCACGTTTATAATAATTCAGGGACTGGATATTATTGCCTTTTGTTTTCTCAAGAAGTCCGAGTCTCGTCAATTGAGTCTCGATTACCCAATCAACTTTTAAAAGAACAGCTCTTTTATAAGCAGACTCGCTATAGTAAGTGGCAGAGTCTAACAGGTTAAACTTTAAATAGGTGCCTCCCATGCTTCCTTCTGACATTATTGACCAGGCTACATCCAGTATCGAATCGGACAGGGTTTTTGATTGCCTTAAATAAGGGAGTGCTTTTCGAAAATTACCGGAAATGGAATAGATATTTCCCAACAAAAAAAGTTTATAAGCTACTTCATCGGTCAAATTATTTCTTTCAGCAATTTTCAGTGCCTGGAGATTCATTTGTAAGGCTTTCGAAATATTGCCCAATTTGTTGTAGGTAACTACAATCGCTTGAAATGCTCTGAGTTCGCCTTTGGGAAAATTAATTTGACGGGCTAATTGCAGCGCTTTATTTCCATAAAACAAACAAGAATCAGGTTTGTTGAATTTGTAATAATTGGATAATTGGGCCAAAATTAATACACGGCTAGTGTCTGCCCTGGCATTTGAAAATTCAATTCTCAAACTATCTGCTTCATTATCTTGCGAAAAACAAACTCCAAATACAAATACCAGTATGGATGTGAAGGTTAATTTCTTTATCATTGATTAAATTAAATGGGTAATTGAATAATGAATTCCGTTCCTTCTGTTTCTCTTGTCTCTACTTTTATCTCCCCACCATGTGCTTTTACAATATCATAACTTAAACTTAATCCTAATCCCGTTCCCTGTCCGGTTGGTTTGGTGGTAAAAAAGGGTTGAAAGATTTTGTCGAGTATTTTTTGAGGAATACCCGGTCCATTATCACGAACAGAAATCAAAACGCCCCCGAACTCCGTTCCTTCCCTTCGCTCTGCTTGGGAACCTAAAGGGGAGCTAATTGATCTAGTTGATATGGTAACGGTGGGTTCATATTTAGCCGCTGTCGGGGTTACAACCGCCGACAGGGCTTTCTCATTCACCACATAAAACGCATTTGTTATTAAATTCAGAATCACTCTTCCTATATCCTGCGGAATGATATTGATGTTGCCAATTGATTCGTCATAATCCGCTATCATTGTTGCATTAAAATTTTTATCCTTTGCCCGTAAACCATGATAAGCTAATCGCAAATATTCATCCGCCAGTTTATTAATATCCGTAGATTCTTTTACACCACTGCTGCTGCGGCTGTGTTGCAGCATTCCTTTTACAATATCAGCAGC
>JAYURB010000398.1:0-2969 GCA_043756425.1 Bacteroidota bacterium | reverse complement strand
AATAATGGAAATATCTGTGACCTCCCCAGCGGATCAAACGGATGCTGGGCAGTTGGTGAAAGGAATTCCGCATGGTATCAGTTTACTGTAGACCCTTCTTTATCGGGAGGAACAGCCAATATAGTTTTTGATATTTTAACACCATCATCTACAGACATTGACTTTCTGGTATGGGATGTTACAGGCTTGTCAACAGCCTGTGCACAAATTCAAGCTAAAACACTTGCGAATGTGGGATGTAATTTTGCCGGAGCACTGGCAGCAACAGGCCTTACGACCGGACCAATATCAGGGGGGTATTCACCGGCTATTACTTTTTCAGGTGCACCCAGGACTTATATAATGTTGTTAAATGTTTACAATAGTGCGGCCAATGCAGGCTTTACACTTAACTGGAATACGACTCCTATTTCCACCACACCTACCACTGCCGTGTGGACAGGACAAACCGATACATTGTATACCACTACTACTAATTGGGGTGATTGTGGCTCTACTCCAACTTGCGCTGTTGATGCAATTATTAACAATCCGTCAAATGGACGTTACCCAACTGTTTTGGCAGGAGCTCCTGCTAAATCTGTTCGAAATATAACTATTAATGCGGGAGCTACTCTCCGCATAAAAGCCGGTGCCACCTTGAGTGTTTGCGGTAACTTTACGAATTTGGGTACATTGATTTGTGAACCTACTTCTACCATACAGTTTATTGGAACCGGTTTACAAACTATTAGTGGCGTACTTAATGTACCAAATTCATTTGCTAATCTCATAATAAATAAACCAAGCGGAAGTGTGCAATTGTTAACCAACATTGATGTTACTGAAAACTTCACAACGGTGAATGCAACAAGTGTTTTCAATATCAATGGAAAGTACATGAAGGTTGGAGGAAATTTTACCAATTTCACCGGTACAACAACCTTTACCGGTGTTGGTGGATCTACTGTTGAATTTAACGGTACCGGCCCTCAGACATTTTCCAATACTAATCTGCCGCAAATTCTCCTCAATAGGGTTAAGATGAATAAAAGCGGCGGTAGACTTTATCTAACTGGAGTAAATAGTATTATGAATATTGATACCGCACTTACTCTAACTTCAGGAATTATTTATACCCGCAATTTGGCTGCATTGGAAGTCAACATGAAGTATTATCTTCCTGCTTCCATAACAGGGCACAATGTTTTAAGTTACATTGACGGAAATCTCCGAAGAAAAATTTCCAATCCTACCGGTCCTTCCTCACCTATTATTCCTGCTTCATACGATTTCCCTGTTGGAGATTCACTTACTCCCGGAGGATATGAAAATGCAAACATTACATTCCAATCCAGTACTCTTGTTCCCGATCTATTGGCGTATTTTATGCCATGGCCCGGCGGACCGCCGGCATTGGGCCCTGCTGCTTCAGAATGTGTTTCTTATACTTATGATCTTTTACCGGCCTTCAATCACGGATATTGGACATTTAAAAGAAGTACTTCAACTTTTGGAGGGAATTATGACATAACTCTTTTCAATTTAAATATGACAAATAACTCCGGAACTTTCTGGACAGTTGCAAAATCGAATCTATTATCTCCGCCAAGTGCATCAACATCCTGGAGACTTAAAGGAACGTGCTTTGCAGGAAGTACTGCAGCGAGTACCAAGAGAGTAAATATGAATATTCCTGCTGCAGATTCAACTTCATTTAATTCTCTATACACAACTGTTCAATCAAACGTTCAGCTTCCTATAGAATTACTTTATTTTAATGCAGAACCCGATGGTGAAATTGTTAAGTGTACCTGGGAAACTGCATCTGAAACTAATAATGAACGCTTTGATGTGGAAAGAAGTTTTGACGGATACGAATTTACAAACATAGGTCAGATTCCCGGTTTTGGACTTGGCATAAGTAATAATAATATCAATTATTCACATATCGATCCTGAACTGTGTAATGATATTCGTTATTATCGTCTGAAACAAACCGATTTTGATGGACGATTTAGTTATTCAGAAACAATAGCACTTTCATGCAAATTGAATTCGAAAATTGAATTGTTTCCCAATCCTGCTAATTCAGATTTAACCTGCCGCTTCGCACATTCAGAAAATAGCGAGTTAAGCATTTCTGTTCATGATATTGCGGGAAGGATAGTCTTGATAGAAAAGATAACAGGTAAAAAAGGAGTCAACCAGATTCATCTGAATATTGACGATTTAGCAGCCGGCGCATATTATCTGACGATAACTAATGCCGAAAATAATGTAAAAATGCAGTCTCAATTCTTCAAAAAATAATATATTAGGTTGGTTTATAAAAAATTAGGATTTTTGGACTTTAAATTGGGATAGTAAAATATTAAACAAGAAATAAATTAAATCATTATTAGATGAATAAAATCTTTACCGGCATTATAATTTTGACTTTAATTTTTACAGGAACTGTTTTTGGACAATCCGCTAGTGGCATACCATTTTCATTTACAGTTACAACTCCTGCAACTGCACCACCTGTTTTCACCAACATACCGGTACCTGCAGCAAATATTGACGAATGGGATACCCTCATTGCTCCTGCAGGATGGTCTTTTGTTTTCGCCGGAGTGACTTATACAAAGGTTGTGATTTCATCAAACGGCTGGCTGGCATTGATTCCCGCTGCAGTCGGCGTAAACCCACTTCCATATCCTGCTAATTCTCTACCGAACAATTTACTGAGTAACAATACAACAGGCTATCCGCTTATTGCTCCCTTGTGGGACGATCATTCTTCAGCCATCGTTGCTTACAATGTTACGGCGGGAGTTCTTTCCGTGCGCTGGTATGTAAAATGGCAGAAAGCAAATGCTACTGTTGCTACAAGTTTATTTTGGGTTGATTTAAATGGTAATGCCGGTATTAATACCATTGGTTTTCATTATTTCAATAATGCAGCCTATGTCCCTGTTACGCCCTCTGCTTCCATTGGAATAGCC
>JAYURB010000397.1:0-2970 GCA_043756425.1 Bacteroidota bacterium | reverse complement strand
TTAAAAGATTCCCGGTCAAAGAAATAATTTTACTTTTATTTACAATTCTACTTGGGTCGGTATTCTTGTTATCTACTCTTGGAAAATATTTTGATTTAGTTTCTTTTAAGAAAACAATATCAGCTTATGGACTTCCTTCAGTCACAGCTTATATAATTCTACTAACAGAGTTTTTTTTTTCAATTTGTTTCATGCTACATTTTTCATTAAAAAAAACATCTTTTTATTCCATTCTATTTTTTTTCTTAATGACTATTACATACTTCTTAGGCCATTTTCTTTATGGTATTAGCTCTTGTAATTGTTTTGGAGTTATTGATTTTCTTAATCCCGGGAATTTAATGTTCTATCTAATTAAGAATGTCATTCTTATTATTATTTCATTTTACATCTTCAAAACCTATAAATTATCTCATAACCGCATTATACAGAAAAAAATTCTGACAGTATTTGGCTCTTTAATAGTTGTTTTCGTAGCTTTTAAATACAATGAATATTATTTTGACAATTACGCCAAAAATAAAATCGGATTACCCATAAAAGAATTACAAATAAATATTAAAGAAATAGAATCGTATGATTACTTATTTGTGTTTTCGCCTGCTTGTAGTCATTGCAAAGAAGCAATTCCGAAAATTGTTTCATTAAATAAAAAATATTCATTAAGATTAGTCGGCATTACATTAAATTCAATGGATGAGAAATTAAATAAATTAATTTCCGATTGTAAAATAAATTTCAATATAGTTAAAATCAATAAAAATATATTCAACAAACTTACTAAAATTGTACCAATAATTTACAAAATTAAAAACGATACAATTCGAAATAGTTTTAGTCCGAGTGATTTATTAATAGATATTTCTTCCGAAGAGAAAATAAATTTTGTAAATAATTTGTCACTTGAATAATACAATGTAATTATTAGAAAACTACTTCAACTCCAATTTTCTCAATTTAGGTAACCAAATCATCGTTGCACCTACTGAAGCGAGTGCAATTCCTCCGCCAATAATAACGGATGGTATCAGACCTAAAAGTTTGGCTGCAAAACCTGATTCAAAGGCTCCTATTTCATTGGATGAACTGATAAACATCGTGCTCACCGACGCTACCCTTCCCCGCATTTCATCGGGTGTATTGAATTGAAGAATGGTGGATCGAATTACGACACTGACATTATCAAAAACCCCGCTTACTGCAAGTATAATAAGTGAGAGGTAAAAATCTTTGCTTAAAGCGAAAAAAATCATGCAGAGTGAGAAACAAGCTACACAAAATAATAATTTCTTCCCTGTATTTTTTAGCGGTGGATGCTTAGTCATATACAATGCTATCAATACAGACCCAAGGAATGGTGCTGCACGAAGAAAACCAAAACCCTGTTCACCGACATGAAGTACTTCACTTGCAAAAACCGGAAGCAAGGCTGTTGCGCCGCCAAAAAGTACGGCTATAAGGTCGAGCAACATGGCACCGAAAATCATTTGGTTACCAAATACAAATTGAATTCCCTGTCGTATGCTTACCAACATTCCTTCCTCTTGTAAAACAACTCGTAAAGGCTGAGGAGAAATTCTGATCATTTGTATTAATCCGATGAACAACACTCCGACAACAATGGAATAGGTCACAAACTTTCCAAGAAATCCTAACAACACTCCGCCGCCGGCAGAACCCAGAACTACAGCAATATGCCAGAAAGTCGAATTCCACGCCGATGAATTGGCATAAGCATCTCTTGGAACAACTTGAGTCATTAGTGGCATCTGTGCAGGACTGTAAAATCCTCTCAGCAAACCGACACAAAACATAATTCCGTAAAATGGATAAACAGACATTGCCCCGGCGCCCTTTTTCTCGGCGTAAATACTTATGGCCATTAATACTATACTACATAGTAATTGGGCAGCCATCACAATAATAATAATCTTTCTTCTGTCATTCCTATCTGCAACATAACCCCCAAATAATGCAAGCCCCACAGCGGGAATTGCTTCTGCCAGTCCAAGTAATCCCAATGATAAATAATCATGCGTTAATTGAAAAACATGCCAGCTTAATACAACAAATTGAATTTGCAATGCCAGCGTAAGCATAAATTTTGAAAAAATAAATCGTCGGAAATCAATATATTGAAATGCCTGGAACGAAGACTCGTTTTTAAAGTACTTGCTAATCATCATTACAAAGAAAAAGAGAGTAAATGAAATTATTTGGATTGATGAATAAATTTATAAACAATGAGAGCAAACGATTTTCCAACAAAGCACGTGTTCTCGTGTACACGAGAACACGATTTCCAATCTTCAACAATTATTTACGCTCCCAGCTCAGAAAGCTCTATCCAACGCATTGATTTTTCTTCAACTTCGCCTATGATTTGCTGCATACGCAATGCCCACTCATTAATTTGAATATGATTGCCATTTCCGCTACTTAACTTATCCGTTAAAAGTGCTTTTTCTTTTTCCAGGTTTGCAATTTCCTTTTCAAGATTTTCATATTCAAGTTTTTCTTTATAGGTAAATTTCTTTTTCGTCTGCGATTTATTGCCTGTCAATTCCTTGTTTGCTGCCAATCGGAGGTTTTTTTCCCTGGCCTCCGTTTTTTCCTTTTCTTCAATTTCTATACGATACTCTGAATATCTTCCGTTATAATCCCGAATGTTTCCATCACCCTCGAATATCAACAGGTGATCGATAAGTTTATCCATAAAATAACGATCGTGTGAAACGACTAATAGACAGCCTTTGTAACTAAGTAGAAAATCTTCAAGAATATTTAATGTTAGTAGATCAAGATCATTGGTCGGCTCATCGAGAATGAGAAAATTGGGATTCTTAATAAGAACGGTTAATAAATGTAGTCTTCGTTTTTCACCTCCGCTGAGTTTAGAATAATATGTAAAATGCATCTCCGGTGGGAATTGAAAAAGCTGAAGAAATTGTGATGCAGATACTTTTGTTC
>JAYURB010000396.1:0-2974 GCA_043756425.1 Bacteroidota bacterium | reverse complement strand
CAACTCCTGAAATTGTTACAGGTTTTTCAATGGTACATTGCATTACCATCTTTGTTTCCTTTGAAACAGTTTCTTCAGTTTTTTTTTCAGTCTTCAATGATGGCTCAATAATAATTTGGTTTTCAATCATTTTAATGGAATTATTGAATTTAAATCTACCCTTACGCTAACAAATGACGTCAAAAATAAAAATAAATAAATAATCAGCTAATTATTCATGAAAATCAATTGAATAATCAGAGCAAATTAACTAAAAATAAAAGAGTTATAAAGATATAAAAAAAACTCAGGATGGAATTTGACGCAATTCAATAATGGTCTGTTCCAATTCCTTTATTTTCTTTTCCAAAGCTGGCAATTTTCTGAATACAACATAGCTGCGTTTATAATCACCAATGTTAAAGGCAGGAGAACCCTGAACTATTTCACCGATTGTTACTATGCTCGTTCCTATACCCGATTGAGCAGCAATTTTTACTTTATCAGCTATAGTGATATGCCCAACAATTCCTACCTGACCGCCAATCATACAATCACGGCCGATTTTTGTTGATCCGGCTATTCCGGTTTGAGCAGCAATTACAGTATTCTCACCAATTTCAACATTATGAGCTACCTGAATAAGGTTGTCAAGCTTTACCCCTTTCCGAATGATTGTTGATCCAAGGGTTGCACGGTCTACTGTAGTATTGGCTCCAATTTCAACGTGATCCTCAATAATTACATTTCCAATTTGTGCTACCTTTTTATACTCATTGGAACTGTTAGGCATAAAACCAAATCCATCAGCACCAATAACAGCACCGGTATGGAAAGTACAATCACTTCCAATAATGCAATCCGAATAAATTCTTACTCCTGCAAAAAGAGATGTATTGTCACCTATTGTAACATTATCACCCAGGTAAACCTGAGGATAAATTTTCACATTATTGCCAATCTTTACATTTGATCCTATGTAAGCAAAAGCTCCAACATAACAATTCTCTCCAAGCACAGCAGAAGGAGAAATAAAAGAAGGTTGCTCTATTCCCTTTTTATCGAGTTGAATCTTATTATAAATTTCCAACAATTGCATAAAACTCTGATATGCATTTTCAACTCTTATTAGAGTCGTCTTAACAGGTTGTTCTGCAACAAAAGTCTTGTCAACAATTACAATAGAAGCTTCGGTTGAATATATGTAAGGCGTATATTTGGGGTTTGATAAAAAGCTAAGCGATTTGTTAGCCCCTTCTTCGATTTTACTTAACCTGTTTACTTTAGCATTTAAATCACCTTCAATGATTCCTTGAAGAAGTTCACCGATTTGTTTGGCTGTAAATTCCATGTAGGATGTTTTTGAGAGTTGCGAATGTACCACTTTTTCTTATTACAGGCAATTCAAAATTAGGTCATTAAATGACTTTATTTGAAGTAATTTGCAAGAATAAATGAAAAAGAACAGTTCAAAATAGATTTTGCTATTTTAAACGAAAATAAGAACTAATTATTGTTTAATTCAGGAAAACACAAATAATACTTTTCCACCGGTTTGCTTAGAACTTTTATATTGAGTGTGTCTGCTGCTTCTGCGATATCGCACATTTTTCCATCCGGATACAGAATATTGATCTTATCGCTTTCTGAATTGTAAGCATTATTGATAAGTTTACCTGAAAGGAGATAATATTCAACTTCATTATCTGTAAGGCTGAGCATTTTTTTTAATTTCTCTTTTACTTCAGATAAATAATAGCTTTCAAAAGGCTTGTCCTGAATTAAGACTTTAAACAATCGACGGTTAACCAAACGCTTGCATAGATCACTTAAAATTTTATCCGAATCATTCATCCAAACCTTAACAGCAACACTTATATCACTATCGTCAATAGCAGCAAAATCATCGAGTAGTTTCGCATTATTTGAAAAATCAGATAATGAATAATCATGCGATAAAAAGTTGTTTAAAGCAGGTGAAGAAAACAATTGCTTTTCTATACGAACAAGATTTTTTGCTCTTCGCAAAATATTAATTAATAAATTTTCAGCACTCACCACAGTTTTATGAAGGTATACCTGCCAATACATAAGCCTTCTGGCTATGATAAATTTCTCAATGGAATAAATGCCTTTTGACTCTATTACTAATTGATCATCTCTTATATCAAGCATTTTTATTATTCTCTCACTGCTTATTACACCCTCTGAAACACCGGTAAAAAAGCTGTCCCTGTTCAGATAATCAAGTCTGTCCATATCAAGCTGACCGGAAACAAGCTGATGAAGAAACTTTTTGGCATACCGATCCCTGAAAATACTAATAGCCAATGTCAGCTTTCCCTTAAAATCAGCATTTAATCTGTCCATAAAAAACTCAGAAATGCGCTCGTGTTTTACAGAACTAAGCAAACTCTCCTCAAGGGTATGGGAAAATGGACCATGTCCTATATCATGCAGCAAAATAGCTATAATAGCTGCTTCTGACTCTTCCTCCAGAATATTATGACCTTTTCTTCTCAATATCTCAATAGCCTGTGTCATCAGGTACATTGACCCCAAAGCGTGGTGGAAACGAGTATGGTGCGCGCCTGGATAAACCAGATGGGTTAATCCTAATTGACGTATTCGCCTTAGCCTTTGAAAATAAGGGTGTTCAATTAACTGAAAAACAGTCTCAGAAGTAATCTGAATGAAACCGTAAATAGGATCGTTTATGATCTTAAATTTTTTAGAATTCACAAAAGGGATTTTACGTGTATGCAAATATCAACAAACAAACTTATTTATACTTTGTTTTTTTTTAAGGCAATAAAGTGTGATTCATGCCGTTTTAGGGTATATTACTACTCCTTCCCATCCATTTTCAAAATTACTTTACTAAATAACAAATAAATAATATATGAATCGAAACAACTTTGTTAAATTTGAGAACTCCGTTAAAAACATTGAAACAGAAGTTATGGATAAACTCAATATACTTTGGGCAGATGAT
>JAYURB010000395.1:0-2979 GCA_043756425.1 Bacteroidota bacterium | reverse complement strand
CTAAGTACTAAGTACTAAGTACTAAATACTAGGAACTTATTTAAAGTATCTTAACTCAAATTCTTTTCCATCATAAACACCATAGGAGAAATACCTTATCCAGTCTCCCAAGTTAATATACCTGCTTTTACCATTGATTGGAAAATCGAGTGGCAAATGTCTGTGCCCAAATATTAAGTAGTCGAAATGTTTCTTTTGAAGAAGTTCTTTCGAATGGATAATCAGCCATTCTTTTTCCTCTCCTAAAAATTTCTCATCCGATATGCCTGTTGCTACACGACTCTTTTTAGAAAAATATTCTGCAAGACCTATTCCTGCATTGGGATGGAGTCGGGCAAACATCCATTGACTTATTTTACTGGAAAATACTTTTTTTATGAATTTATATCCATGATCGCCCGGCCCTAAGCCATCTCCGTGGCCAATGTAAAATTGTTTCCCGCTGTATTCTATTTCTATGGGTTGTCTGTAGATTTTAACGTTTAATTCTTTCGACAAATAATTAAAAGTCCACATGTCATGATTGCCTGTAAAATAGTGAATAATTATTCCCTTATCGGTTAACTCTGCAATCTTGCCAAGTAGTCTCACATAACCGCGCGGCACAACTGTTTTATATTCAAACCAGAAATCAAATACATCACCCAGGAGATAAATCTCTTCTGCATCTGATTTAATTTCATCAAGCCATTTTACTACTTTTTTTTCTCTGGCCAGACTACTTTCATAATCAGGTACTCCCAGGTGAAAGTCAGAAGCAAAGTAAATTTTTTTCCCGGGATTCATTATTCGTTTATTGTTTTAATAAAGTCAAGTGGATTCAACATGTTAAAGTGCAATTCAAAACGTAAAAGATCTTTTTTGCCCAGATCCTGACCTTCAATGGCATTCTTAATGTCTTTTGAATATGCAAATGGATAATAGATCACAAAAATATCTTTTATTATTGGTATGTCAACACCGGCTTCCCAGGAATATTTTTCAAATTCTCCCTGATTATCGGAGCGATCAAAGGTTCCAACATTAAGAAACAATCTGAATGGCAATAATCCGGGTAGTGTAGTATTTACATTTATGCCGAACATGTATTCCTGTGCAAGTCGGAAAAATGAGGTTGGTGTCTTAAACCCTGCATAATCCTCAGTAAATTGTTTCGATGTAATTCCGGTTTCCTCTGTCCTGCCTATAAACACTTCTTCAAAAAGATAATCTCTTTCCCCGGTTCGTCCGCTTAAACTCATCCTATAATCTGTAATTGATTTTTTTGAATAATTTAAATATCCGCCAAAGAATCTTAAGTTTATCCCTTTATCCGCTTTATCGTAACAGATAAATTTTTTCAATTCCAGAGTTCCGGTAAATAATTCTTTGTTTCCTGTTATTGTTACTTTTTCTAATGATTTTTCAAGTGGATTGGTGTTTATTCTTTTAAATTCTCCCTGAAAAAAGTGCATGTTCAGCTTTGACAGACTGTAGTTATAGATATAAGGGATTTCTTTGCTGATAAAAACATCTCGAATGGTAATAGTATTTTTAAAATGGTTTTGAGCATTACTTTGCTTCAGGGAAAAGGTAATTTGTGTGTTCAGTTTTAGAAAATGATTGGTATGAGAATAAGTAAAGTCGGAATTAGAATATTCATCATGCAAATATGCATATCGGCTAATTGCTGAACTTAATGTAATCCTGTAGATTTTCGAATTAGAAGGATAAGCATGAATACTAATATCACCTCCTCCGGCAAGATCCTTTGTTCCCGTACCATAGAGAGGCATGAATCTATATTCAAATTTCTTTTCATGAACAGAAATATTATGAATGACAATGCCGGGTAAAAATTGATTATACTTATTCAAGCCGATAACCGGAATGTAAAAAAATTGTGTTCGCTTTGCATTTTCTAAACGCCACGCAAAGGACATCTGCGGTTTCTCCATTCTGCGGAAAAATCCAATAGTTCGTAGTATATTATCTTTTTCATACAATTCAGGCAGGCGTTCTTCATTGTCAATTCGAAATTCTTTACACGCTGAGCATAGAAGGATTGTGTCCTTTGATCCCCGGAAGCCTTCCATCCAGAACGTATTAATGGCTTTACCATTACTTATTTCACTGATGGGTATTGGTCCCGCAATCGTTCCGGTATTTTTGATGTTGAGTTTAATGTTTTTTAACCCCTGAAACTGAGAAGATGTAAGACGGTAATTCAATTTTTTAGCACTTCCTATAAGTCCCTGAAAAAACCAATCTAAATTTTTACTACTCGTTTCCTCAACTATTTTACGAAAATCTTCCGGTTGAGGATGTTTGAATTTCCAACGGTCAAAATAAATTTGCATACTTCGATCAAACAAGGAATCTCCCAAATAGTATTTTAAATAATCGAAACTTATCGATGATTTAAAGTAAGCGTCGCCGTGATAATTTTTTATACTTAATTCTTCTGAACTTAAAGCAGGCGATTGATCAAGGTTCGTTCTCGCATTGGTTAAATATTTATAGTATTGATTTTTTCTGTGATTTATTTTTTTCATAGAGAGCCCGGGAATTCCGGAGAATTCAGAAACTTCAAGCTGTCGCGTTGAATCATTTACATAATGCGAATAAACATATCTTGTTTCTAAGAAATTATTAATTCCTTCGTCCATCCAGGGATGCTTTCTTTCATTGCTCCCAAGTATTCCATAAAACCAGCTATGACCTACTTCATGAACAAGTGTAACTTCAAGCTCAAAGGGATCGCCATAATTTCCAATGGCAGTCGACATTGGATATTCCATGCCGTTCCCCATTGCATTTCCAACGTCTATTGCCGAATATTCATCGTATGGATATTCGCCAATCCATTCGGAAAAATAGTTCAATGCATTGAAAATAATTTCCGGCGATTTTAACCAGTAAGAAGCTTCTTTATTATTAAAAAAGGACCATGTAGTTACAGGCTTACCACTTTTCAGAGTAATTTTGTTTTTTAATACA
>JAYURB010000394.1:0-2980 GCA_043756425.1 Bacteroidota bacterium | reverse complement strand
TAAAATACCGTGATTGATGAACACCGTCTGCATGCTATCGGTTTCTGTCATGATGCTATTGTGTCCGAGAAAAACTTCATTAAAAAAAAGTTGAAAATTTTTAACCCCTTTTGGTGTTGCTCCAACAAGATATTTTTCGCCTTCTTCCGCCTGCTTTTCAATATGATTGACCAGTAATTTGAGCTCATTGTACAATTTGTGTAGTGTTTCTTTTTTGCTGAAAACTTCCGAGTCTTTATAAAATTCAATTTGCCGGATCGTGCTATTAATTGTTTCGGCACTCCAAATTTCAGTGGATGGAATTTCACTGTATACTCTGATAATTTCTTTTCCTGTCACTGCAAGTCTTTCCCGAAGGGTACACTCTTCAAAAGAAATACGACTATACTCCGGATAAGAAAGAATAGTTTTCATCCAGAAAAAATATTTAAATGCAGCGAGCTCAGGAAACTGGAAATGATGGAAGGGCGGAATATCCTTCGCTTCGTAGTACATTATTTTAGTTTCGCTTTTATTTATTAAATTAAGCTGATTCAACATATCAGTCAGGTATTTCTCGAAATCAAAATGCTCCACATCTACCCAGTTACCAAAAAAAACTGTACTGTTTGAATTGATGCTTAAAATATGATCAAGTGAAACCTGATAGTGGCGGCAGAGTTTTTGAATTTCATCAAAGGTAATTGGTTTCTCACCCCGTATTCGCCTGTAGGAACTGTCTGTACTAATGCCTAATAGATCAGCAATATCTTCAACAAAAGATATATGATTGGCGAGTTTTGATTTGATATGCTGAAAAAATATTTTTTGTAATTCAATGGATTCCATAATATCTGATTATAAACTTTAGTAAATATCAATATTTGAAAAGGGAAAATATGATTTAATGATAATATTAATGAAAAGTTTTTCAATTTTAGAATATTTTCTTAAAAATTGATTTAAAGAGGGTTTTATTGGAGATAAACGCAATCTTTTAAATCCATGAATTCATTTTCAATTAGGTTTACCAATTGAATGATTGGATATTTGATGAAAGAAAAGGGAAGAAGTCGTTTAAATTAAATAAAGTATTAAACCATTCTATAAATGTATACACATCTAATAAGTTTAAACCACAAATAAAATGAAAACTAAAATCATCATCCTTGTCATGCATTTTATAGCTTTAACGAATATCAACGCACAGGACACCACTGGGGTTCCTTCAAAATCTTTGCCTAAAAATCAAAAGGATAGAGTATTTGGAATCGGTTTGAAGACATTCAATCTTATAAATGATTTGCAGGAAATTAACTCAGTCCTGCCGGGTAACAGGATTGTATTGACTTTTAATGTAACCCCCAATTTCAGGGTACAACCGGAAATTGGGTATAACAGGATTAAGGAATATTCCGATGTCTTGGATGAGGATTTGGCTAGCAGTAATAAGACTTTGGGAATTGGAATTTATGGAATGTGGAAAAAAGAAAAAACAAATTTGTATGCAGGATTAAAATACGTATTCTCTAATAACCATATAGAGGATATTCAATCGAATTATAATCCGAATCCTCCTTACGGCCTTCAATATGAAAAAATGGAAACCACTGTTTCTAATAATTCATTCGGACTTGTTTTTGGAGGAGAATATTTTTTAAGTAACCATTTCAGTGTGGGAACAGAAGTAGGTCTTTTATCTACAGAAAGGAAAGTCGAAATCATAGATTCATCTCAGGATCCTGCAGAATCGAATTCCATGAATTCAGAAACTAACATATTGCTACGATTTTATTTTTAATAATTCGGTAATATTCATCTAAATGAAAACACTAAAAAACATTTTAGCTATAGAGTTATTTATTTTGTTTTTACTGGTTTCCTGTTCGATAGAGAAAAAGCATTATTTGCCGGGATATCATATTGAATGGGAAGGAAGCAATAAGAAGAGCAATGTGCCATTAAAAATGGCACGAAAAGATTTAGTCGATCAGACTAATAAGAATTCTGTCTCTATCCCAAAGGATTCAGATGCAGTGATTATGTTCGCCCCTGCTTCAACTGCTAAGGAAAGGAAGAAGTACGTTCCAATCACAAAAGCGGAAGGCAGAATAGGTTCATACGAAAAACAGAATACGGTTGCATATAATAATAGAAAGAACGCCTCTATTCCAAATCGAAATAATCAAAAAAAGGATAAAAAATCACGAGATGGAATATTTGCCATCCTTGGCGGACTCATTGGATTGTTAACCTTCGGCGGTTTTAAGATCGGAATTAGTAAAGTAAAAAAAGTGTCGTGTTGGGCTAATAATAATAAATGGAAAGCGCGTGGAGCATTTACAGCAATTAAGTTATTTTTAGGAGGGCTAGGACTTTATTTGGGTAGCATATTGTATAATAACGATGTATTAACAACTAACTTAACTACTAATTCTTTAATTGGCATATCCCTGTGTGCTGCTTTATTGTATCCTGAAAAAAATAAGAAGCATAAATTTAATACATACTCATACGTAAGGCAAAAGACCTTCGATTTAATATTATCTATGAGTGGTTTCATGTTAATGGCCAGCATTGGCAACCAGGCTTCTGCATCAAAAGATTACTTTCCCTTAGTATCAGGATTCAACCAACAGATTGATAAGACAGCTAGTATTTTTAGTCACGCTTATAATCCACGTGCTGAAATGATAACTAATAAAAAAAATTGTGTTAATAATGAAGTTAACCAAATGGGAGTTCCTAAAGAAAGTGCTGGAAGAATTATCGGAAAAATAATTTTAACAATTCTTGCTCTTGCCCTCTTTGCTTTACTGGAGTTTTTAATATTAGGTTTAAGTTGTACCTTATCCTGTAATGGGTCGGAGGTTGCTGCAGCTATTGTAGGTGTTGGCGGGACCATTTTAAATGTTCTTTTATTAGTAGCTATATTAAAAGCAATATTCAAGAAATACACGATGGAGGTAAAAACTAACGAAACAATCCCTATAAGAAAATA
>JAYURB010000393.1:0-2985 GCA_043756425.1 Bacteroidota bacterium | reverse complement strand
CGCATTTCGACTTTAACTCCCTGGCGATTTTTTCAATCTCATCTTCTTTACCTGAAAAACCGGAAACTAGAGTAACCGTATTACCGCCACGGTTTTTTTTATCAAGGAATATCCGAAGCTCCTGTTGAGAAGGAAGCACTGTTGCATGCTCATTCGGTTTTGTATCATAAATAAATTTCGAATTGGTTGAGTAAACAATTCCGCCACTTTTATTTTTCTTTGACATAATCGGAAATTAAAGAGTTCTGTAGAACAAATATAATCAAGCCAATGATAATTTTATTTATTTTTATTACCTGTTTGCCGGAACAACAACTTTTATTGAAAGAGGATTCATTTTTAGCCTTATCTCTCCGTCAAAGTACACAGGTTCCCCATCTATATGCCCTGCAAGAGACCCTCTATTCTTTATTACAATATCCCCCCCCCGCTGCGATTCAAAATATTTTGAAAAATGTATGGAATGATGCAGCAGTCTGTATATAAGAACCGGTAACGCTTTTACAGGAAACCTTCTCATTATTGAAACATCAATAATACCATCTTTTAAATCAGCAAAAGGAGCAATTACGGCATCATTTCCAAACTGAGAAGAATTGGCAAAGGTTAACATAAAACAATCTCTTTCGAAGTGCTTACCGTCTATAAAAACAGAAAAATTCTTTTCTTTAAAAGATGCGAATTCTTTAAGTACGAGTTTTATATAAGTGAAATATCCTCTTTTCTTTGTTCGGGAGAATAAATGAGCTATGTGAGCATCAAAACCCACACCTAATGTTCCAATACAAAAGCGATCATTGGCTAAGAGAGAATCTATAACATCTATTTTACCACTATTCAAAACCGCAATTGCTTTGCCTGCATGAACGGGAATACCCAAATGCCGGGCAAGTCCGTTTCCTGAACCGGCTGGAATAATGCCTAAAGCTGTTTTCGAATTAATTAGCGCAGATGCCGTCTCATTAACAGAACCATCGCCGCCTACTGCTACAACAATTTCATAACCGTTTTCAACCGCTTCTCTGGTGAGTTCCCTTGCATGCCCGGGTGCTTCCGTAAAACACACCTCAGCATTGAAAATAGTTTTATCGATTGCAGATTCTATAAGTTCAGGCAGCTTTTCCTTATTTCCCGTACCGGAATGTGGATTGATGATAAAACGGATCTTTTTCATGGAAACAGCTTCATTTCATTATGAATTATAGAATAATTGAATTGCTGAACGATAGCCTTTAGTTTACTCTCCATTTTCCTTTCTCTAAACGTATCTATTCCTGCTAGGTTATTAGTCAGGGTGCTATCAACTGAAAATTTATACATAGAGTTTTTTCTTAGCGTATCCATGAACAATGCATATTCGCCTTCTATTAATTGATAGGTATCATCAATATAACTTACAGCAAAATTATTTTCGGAATTATTAAAAACGCTTTTACCTAAAGCATAAAATGGATATCGATAACTAAGATAATCCATTATAGTAGGAAGAATGTCAATTTGCTGTGTAGTCATGTTATTTTTTCCCTTTAGCAAACTGTCGCTCTGACAATAATAAATAATTGGAATAGAAAATAAACCAACATGGTTCCTGTAAAAAGAGTATTCAGATTCAGCAGTATGATCAGCCGTAACAACAAAAAGAGTATTATCAAACCACTTCAATTTCGAGACTGTTTCAAAAAACCTCTTCAAGGCATAATCGGCATAACGAATAGATTGATGAATAGGAAGGGAGCCGTTAGGGAAATCTGAACCATATTTATCGGGAATCTTATATGGATGGTGAGAAGATAATGTAAATACTGTAGCTAAAAAAGGTTCCTTCAAGCCACTAATATCCGATGCTACTCTCTGTAAAAAAGGTTCATCGTAAATACCCCAGCTTCCATCAAAATCAGCATCATTAGCATATTCCGTGCGACCAAAATAGCGATCATATCCGGCAAGTTTTGAAAAATTGTCAAATCCCATCGTTCCATTGGTGCCTCCATGATAGAATACGCTGTTATAACCTTCCCTCCGAAGTAATAGGGGGACAGACGTCACAGCATTTCCGGAATAAGCAGAAGTAATAAATGGATCTTGCATAAGTGCAGGCATGCCGGCCACAATTGCAGGAATACCTTCAATAGAACGCTTGCTATTGGCATAGGCATTGGGAAAAACTAGGCTTACCCTAATCAGTGAATCCAGGAAGGGAGTGTAACCTTTGTATGCGTTAAGTGAACCAATATACTCCTTACCAATACCTTCTAGTATTATTATTACAACATTTTTTTTTGAAAATTCTTTTCCGAAAATAGGTTGAAAAGTTAACGGGTTTATAGAAAAAGCATCTTTTTGCGACATCCAATGTATCTCTTCAAGCTTATTTTTTCCATAGGTTTTAATAATGGTGAAAGGAGTGTTTAATACCAGTTCTGTAATTTTTCCGGTACCGTATTTTGAAGCACTTAAAATATTCAACGGTTTGTATTGAATGCCCCCGCGAAAACCAACAAAGGTTAATGCAGAAAAAAGGATGAAATAGAAGCCTTTACCAATTGGTGAAACTATAAATCTTTTTGATTGACTTCCACCAAATGTCTTAGTAAATAAGAGTCTGGGGTAAAAGCGATAAAGCAAATATGCTAGTACAAAGAATGTTATTACCAGATACCAGAAATCTATAATCATTCGTGGAACTGTATTCACAAAATCATTGCCAAAACTCATTATGCTGAAAATTTCCGAACCTGACCGCTTTCCTGTAAAGCGATAAAGGCCAAAGTCAATGCAGTTTAACAGTACCATAGGGATATTTACTATTAGAAATAGACTTAGTAAAATTTTCTGGTAATATTTTGAATAAAAAAAACTAAAGGGGAAAAGGTGTAGGACAATAAAAAAAATATTGCTGATTACAATGGCGGTTATATCATATCTTATTCCAAAGAAAAAGCTTTTAAAAAGTAAAGAAGAATCTGTTGTAGAAAAATAGGAATA
>JAYURB010000392.1:0-7016 GCA_043756425.1 Bacteroidota bacterium | reverse complement strand
CGTAAGAATTACAAATCCAAAAAGACTAAGGAGAAGTAAAAAAGTAAAATGCAGCTGCAGCAGGTAGTCGAGCACAAAAACAAGTGCATAAACTACTGCTACTGCCAGTAACAATAGGCGATAGAGGATCTTTCGACCTTCTGTATTCCGGGCGGGTTTATTTGCTTTCTTTTCCAATAGGACACACCTGTGCGAATCCTTATATGCTATAAGAGTCAAGATGTTTTAGTGATACAACAACCTTTATGAATAATAACGTTTGAAATATTACAGCTATAGAAAAAAGTGTACTGCCTGAACTTTCAAAAATAACAGGCACGTAAGTTGAAAACACTAAAAAGTCTTTTTATTTAATGAATAAACAAGGATTTCAAGACTATTTTAAAAAAATTAAGACCTAAAACTTACAGTTTATTCATTTCTTCCCGAACAAAATTAATGAGCTCACTAATGTAGTTTTCGGAAAAATCAAAGCGGATTCCTGCAGTTTTATATACTTCGGGAATCGATGCACTGTACCCTAATTGTAATGCTTTTGTGTAATTTTTAATGGCTTCTGAAGGATTCATTTTATAATTCCTCCAAACAGCAATGGCTCCCAGTTGCGCCATACCGTATTCAATATAATAAAACGGTACTTCGAAAAGGTGAAGTTGTTTTTGCCAGATAGCTTCAAGGGCTTGTGTGTCTTCACTCCAGTCAACCAATGATGAACTGAATTTGGAATATATTTTTTTCCAGGCTTGAGTTCGTTCTTCTACAGTGTGTCCGGGATTCAAGTATAGCCAATGCTGAAAAGCATCGATGCATGCAATCCAGGGCAATGTTTCAATAACACCTTCCAGCTGATCGCGTTTAGCACGTTTTAATTCTTCCTTGTCGGTAAAAAAACAATCCCAATGCTCCATGGAAATTAACTCCATACTCATGGAAGCCAGTTCTGCAATCTCTGATGGTACTTCTTTGAAGCCAATAAAATCAAGGTCACGTGTAACCATAGAATGAATGGCATGACCTCCTTCGTGAACCATAGTGACAACATCACGAAGTGAACCGCTTGCATTCATAAAAACAAAGGGAACACCACTTTCATATAGTGGATAATTATATCCTCCGGGTGCTTTTCCAATTCTTGAATCGAGATCGGTATAACTTTTTGTTTTCAATGTGTTTAATACATGACCAAAATAAGTATGAATGGCATTGAAACAATCAATGGATTTATCCATCAATTCTGTTCCTGTCTGAAAAGGTTTCATATCAGGAAGACCAGACGGATCCACATCAATATCCCAGGGCTTGATAACATCCAGTTTCATGGACGCTTTTCTTTCCTGCATCAATTGATCGAGAACCGGAACAACACACGTGCTTACTGAATTATGAAAACTCACACAATCAGCAGGCGTATAATCAAATCGGTTTAAGTCAACAAATTTGTAATCTCTGTAATTTGAAAAACCTGCGTTGGCAGCGATTTTTGTACGGAGAGCAATTAACTCATTGAATAATGAATCAAGCTTTTCTTTATCCTGTAAGCGGCGGGAAATGATTTTATGATATACTGAACTACGATGTGCACGGTCAGGATCTTTTAAATGATTAGACGCTTGTTGAAGGGTAAGGGTTTTACCATTCAACTCTATAGTCATAGCCCCGGCAATTTCGCCAAAATGCTTTTCTTTTACGGTAAGTTCTGCTTCAAGAGCAATATTTTCCTCGCGAAACAGTTTCACTTCATTCTCAATCTGCTTTACATAGATAGAATATCGCTCATCCAATTGCTTGACAAAAGGACAAACTAAAAGTTTTTTATTAAGCTTATCGGCAAAAGGCGCAATCTTTGGGTTTACTTCTTCAATGTAAAATTCAAAGGCATCGCTTAAGGATTTATCCTTTGTATTGCATGTCATTCGAATATACAACCAGCCGGCATGTTCTTCAACAATTGCTTCGAGCTCACTCAGGTCCTTAAGCCATTGGTGAAGGTCGGAAGGGCTTGTAAGGGGCCTATCGGTAAGTGAAACATAAAAAGGCTCGATTGAATTCCAATCGCTAATAATAAGATTTGCAGGAATAAACTTCCGAATAATTTTTTCAACTGTTTCGGGGGCAGCAGATAGGTCTGTCGTCATTATACTTTTTTACGGGTACGTGCTGTTGAAGATTTAGCATGCTCTGCTTTCGGTCCATGTGCTTCATGAATTTTCGGAATTGGTTTTTCATGATCAACGTTTCCCGGAATTTTTGAATCTTCTGTTTCCTCTTCTTCTTTTGAAAAATCAATTTTGTCCTTTAGCGCTTCGTACCAGTTCAGCATTTTTTTGATTTCAGAAGCATATACTTTCTCTTCATCATAATCAGGAATCAATTTCTTAAAATACGTACGGATTTTTTCAGGATCTCCCTTGAGATCAACATCCAGTTTATCGCCGGACGTTTCTTTGATTTTTTTAAACACTTCGCGTAAAGGCATTTCACCGTCTTTGACATACAAAGCGATGTCGGATAGCGTCATAATTCTTTGCGTACCGCTAACCATGGTACGTTTAGCATCCTGCAGCGACTCAACGATGACGCCGGTTTTATTGCTGGCAACAACTTTATAAAGTCCGCTCATGCCCGGAACAGAAATAATTTCTTTTAAATGCATATATTTTAATTTCGTGCGTAAAGTTAATGAAAAAGTAAATTAATTAACGACTGCTGAAAAGCAAATTCTGCTTTTTAGTTTTCCTTAATGAACAATAGTAAGAGATTTCGTAGAAGTAAAGTCTCCGGATACCAATCGATAAAAATAATTTCCCGGAGGCAACTTACTGACATCGACATTTATGGAATATTTTCCGGCAGTCAATTTCTCAGAAACAACAGTAGCGACTTTGCTGCCCATAACGTTATAAATACTTAGGTCACAGGAGCTATTATTTTTCAAAGCAAAATCGATACGGGTATTCTTATCGGATGGGTTAGGATACGATTGTAACAATTCATTTGTTTTTGACTTACCAATGGAAGTTATTCCAACAAATTTATTGTCGTACATAACCTGAGCAGCATCAGCGGCGGTTTGAATATCTGATAGGTCACCCCCTGCAACTAAAGCAAAAGCCACTTCAACAGAATCACCTGCTGCAAGATTAAAGTTGCCGCTGGAAACTACGCTTAGCACATCGTTTCCCGTTGTTGAAGCAGTACCTGCATCCGTTCTGGAAGTCGACATAGCAGTATATTTTTCTGTATCGTCAAAACCATCACCTAAATTAATAGAGCCCGCTGTTAAAACATTGTCAAGAGCATAGTGATTAAAACCGCCTGTATGACTTAAAAGCTTGATTCCACCCCACAATCCGCCTGCATCCGTACTCCAAATATAACCCATACGTCGAGTTTGATCTGTTGAACATTTATTATTTGAATAAAGTGGAATATCCCAATCAGCGAAAAGTCCTGCATAAAGATTGTTCAAGGTAGTTGTACCGTTATTCTTTATAAAATACTGAACCATTACATAATTATCATCCGGAGCAGATGTCCATGCATAGGCGTTATGTCTTACACTAATATTTAATGGAGCTGTGGAAGTCGGTCCATTATCCTCGTAAATACCGTGAACATCAAAATCAGAAACAGTTCCCGGATCTTGTGCTACAACATTTACCAAGGATGAAAAATCTTCATCATTAGCTCCTGCTCCATTACGTGTGTTGTCAGAAACCTGCAAACCCTGAGCACCAATCATTAAACCCATATCATACAATATAGTGGGGCTACCGTTGTAAGTGAAACCCAAGCCCTGTGCCTGGCCGGTTTGATTATAGCCCACAAGACTTTTGCTGGTTATACTTGTGGCCACATTATTAATGGCAACATTTATATAATCAACATTGACTATTATTTTTATCAGATAAGTATCGGTCCATGTTCCGTCAGTTAATATAACACGAAATACAACTTCCGTATTCACCGGCGCTGTAGGTTTAATATATACCCGATACGCATTCGCACCGTAGTTTGAAATAGTATCCATTGTATTAACAACACCGGCATTGAAATTTCCCTGAAGGATTTGAACATAAGTAGATGAAGTTGCCAGTGAACAAGTAAGGTTTGCTGTTGGCCTGAGAAGATTTTCAAATAAACAGGTCACAGACAAGGTATCGCCGGGTATGAAAACATCATCGTCATTATCTGTCGACTGACTACTTTGTAAAACCACTCCCGGAGATGCTGAATCAGTGACAGCATTAAAAAGATTTACTCTTCCTTTTCCGAGTTTACCCAGATAGGCACCATTGCCGGAAACATTATAAATATAATTGCATGTTGTACGTAATTGTGCACCAACCTGTAAAGCATTTAAGGACGGAAAACGAGCCTTAATCATTGCTGCGCAACCTGCAGCAATGGGAGAAGCCATTGAAGTTCCGTCTTGTGATTGGTATGCATTATCAAATATAGTGGATAATATTCCGCTTCCCGGAGCGCATACATCAACTGTAGCATTGAAATTTGAAAAACTGGCTTTGCCATCGGAAGCAGTTGTTGCGGCTACGGAAATAACATTATCATAAGAAGAAGGAAAATGTTCCTGATCTGCGTAGTTATTCCCTGCTGCTGCAACAACCAATGCATTGTGATTGATGGTAGCATAATTAATAGCATCCTGCTCGAACTGGCTTTTCGCGCCTGTTCTGCCCCAGGAACAATTAATAACATCAACTCCGTGATCAGCAGCATAGGTTATTCCGTCGTAACCATCATCAATGGAATTGGAACTTGCATCAAGAGCACTTTTTACGGGAAGAAACTTGCAATTGTATGCAGGTCCTGAAACACCGACACCATTGTTGGTGACTGCATTGGCACAGCCACTGACATGTGATCCGTGCGATTGCACCCCAACTAATGGATTATTATCGTTCTCGCTAACATCCCATCCACGGTAATTGTCGATAAAGCCATCGTTATCGTTATCCGTTCCATCAATAGGATCAGCATAATTGTATTTAATATTTGCCTCAAGATCCGGATGATCCCAATCTGTTCCGCTGTCAACGATGGCAATAACTACATTCGTATCGCCCTGACAAACGTCCCATGCAGTATAAGCGCTGATTTTATTGATATAATACTGCGATGCAACTTGCGGATCGTTCGGAATAAAATCAAGCTGATGAATATAAAGAGGCTCTGCATATTCAAACATACCGGTTGCCATTAAAGTGCTTAAAGCAGATTCAATCCTGACCACCGGTGAAAAATTCACCTGATAAATCAGGCTCATATCAACCGGTTTACGATTAGATTTAACCTCATTTTGGGAAAGCATTTTAAAATTTGGAAACTTTTTGAAAACACCGGAAGCAGAAATTTTCGTCAAAACATTTTGAACTGCCGGTATGGCAATATTCGTTTTTGAACACAAAGAACGAAAGGATGCTTTGACTTTTAAAACCAATGTTCCTGCTTTGTATTCTGCGCCTTTATAAAGAGGCTTTTCATTTGCACTATTTCCGCGATTAGCTGCAATAGAAACCATGCTAAGCATAATTAGCACAAAAGCGCTTGTAATGAATTTTTTCATGAAAGGGGGTTGATTATATTATCGGTTACAAGGTAAGGTCTATTTATAAAATAATCAAAACCAAATGAAAAGAAAAAGTCACTTAAAAGTCATTCTTTAATTCATTAAAATGGGGGATTTCTTCTAAAAAAACATAAGAATGACTTGAATGATCGATTCTGCAAACAAATGTTTCCAGTCCATTGGTTATTAACAGGTAAAATACGCCAAGCGTCATATTATAACGGGCAGCCTGATCGAAAGCATTTTGAGTGATTTTGACACCGGGCGCTTTGCATTCAGCTATTAATAAGGGTTTTAAAGAAGATGAGTAAAGAACGACATCTGTTCTTTTTGTAAGTTTATTAACTATTAACTTTTTTTCAACACCGATTAAAGATTGAGGAAACTTCCGTTCATTCACCAGGAAATGCAGTAAATGCTGCCTTACCCACTCTTCCGGAGTAAGAGAAACATATTTTTTACGAACAATGTCGAAAATTTTTGAACTTTGCGTGGAAAGCGTAGCAGATTCTATCTTAAAATTGTATCCGGGAAATGATAACTTTGGAAAATCCACCTGCTTATTTTTTGACTAAATTAATTGTATGACTAATAAAAAAGAAATTGTAGAAAACTGGTTGCCACGCTATACAGGAACTACATTAGATCAGTTCGGCAAATATATTCTTCTTACCAACTTCAACCACTATGTAAAACTTTTTTCTGAATGGAATAAAGTTCCCATTAATGGAATGGATAAGCCCATGCCGAATGCTACCTATAAAGGTATAACAATAATTAATTTCGGCATAGGTAGTCCGAATGCAGCCTTAATTATGGATTTACTTTCAGCTATTCAACCCAAAGCAGCGCTTTTTCTGGGTAAATGCGGTGGATTGAAAAAGAAAAACAAACTCGGCGACCTCATACTTCCTATAGCAGCAATTCGCGGAGAAGGAACATCAAACGATTATTTCCCTGCTGAGATTCCTGCTTTACCGGCTTTTAGTCTTCAGAAAGCTGTTTCAACAACTATCAGAAATCATGACCATGACTATTGGACAGGAAGTGTCTTTACTACAAACAGAAGAGTATGGGAACACGATAGAGAATTTAAAAAATACCTGGAATTAACCCGATGTATGGCTATTGATATGGAAACAGCAACTATTTTTGTTGCAGGCTTCGCCAATAAAATTCCAACAGGAGCTTTACTGCTTGTCTCCGATCAGCCAATGATTTCAGCAGGTGTGAAAACGGCTGCAAGTGATAAAAAAGTCACGGAGAAATATGTTAACCATCATCTTCAGATTGGCATCGATTCCCTTTTTGAACTTATCAATAACGGTAATACTGTTAAACACCTTCGTTTTTGAAAACCTATGACTTTTGATCAGATCCTTAGTGAATTAAAAAAGAAGATTTATCATCCCGTGTATTTTCTATG
>JAYURB010000391.1:0-2986 GCA_043756425.1 Bacteroidota bacterium | reverse complement strand
GACTTTCCAGTGAAGAGGCGTTCGTCATATCCACAAAGCGGAAAATTATTCCGAAGTGGCTGAATACTTTTGTAAACATTCTATAGGAGCCGCCATATAAATCATCGGTAGCCAGCACTTCATCTCCGGGACGAAGAAGTTTTATTATGGCATCCTCAGCGCCTTGTCCACTTGAAAAACAAAGTCCGTGTTTAGAATTTTCAAGCGAAGCCAGACATTTTTCCAAGGCAACCCTAGTAGGATTTTTCCCCCGTGCATAAGCATAACCCTTATGTTTTCCCGGACTCTCCTGAACATATGTAGAAGTCTGATAAATAGGTGTCATAATGGCGCCCGTTGCAGGATCAGGCTCCTGACCGGCATGAATTGCTCTGGTTGCAAATTTGTGCATAGTATTTAGTATTTAGTACTTATAAAAGTTCATCTCATCGATATATTCCCAAACCTTCTCCGGAAGCATATATCGAATATCTTTTTTATTATGTATGGCTTCACGAATGAAGCTGGAAGATAATTCCATAAGTGGAGCGGGAATTATTTTTACTTTTTCATGGTTGATAAGATCGCCTCCGTCTGATGTTTTACGCGGGTAAACATACAGCTCTACCTGTTCGAGGATTTGCTCATAATTTTTCCATTTCTTAAAAGATTCCAGGTTGTCGCTTCCCAAAATTAAAACGAATTGGTGTTCCGGAAATTTTTCAAACAGATAAGTTAGCGTGTGTATAGTATAGCTGGGGCGGGGTAATTTGAATTCTATGTCGGAAGCTTTTAATTTTCTATTGTCACCAATAGCTATTTTAACGAGAGTCATCCTGTGATAATCCTGAAGAAGAGAATCTTTCATCTTAAGCGGATTGTGAGGAGAAACGACAAACCATACCTGTCCAAGGTCAGTAAATTCCGACATATACCCTGCAATGATCGTATGACCATTGTGAACGGGGTTAAAAGAGCCGAAGAAAAGACCTATTTTCATTTTGTTTATTATTGCCTGAATAGAGAATTAAGTAGCGAGAAAATCATCGGTAATAAATTTTGCTTCCCGCAAAGCATATTCAAGTTTATCGTTTACAATCACTTTATCAAAACTGAAAGCGAAGGAAAGTTCATGTTCGGATTTTGAAATTCGAGCCTGAAAAGATTCAGGTGTTTCAGAATTCCTTGTTTGCAGGCGCTGCCGAAGTTCATCAATGGAAGGAGGGCATACAAAAACAGAAAGAAGTTTTTTTCCAAAGATTTTTTTTATTTTCAATCCACCTTCAACATCAACATCAAATATGGGGACTTTACCGGACTTCCATATTTTTTCAATTTCAGCGTGAAGGGTACCGTAAAAACGGTTTGCATAAACTTCTTCCCATTCTACAAAAGCTCCCGATTTAATTCTGGATCGAAAGTCTTCTACAGAAATAAAATAATAATCAATTCCATCGGCTTCCTTTTCTCTTTTTTGTCTGGTTGTTGCAGAGATTGAAAAAGTGAGACGAGGGTCCGTTTTCAGAAGATGTTGGACAATGGTTGTTTTACCACTTCCGCTTGGCCCGCAGAATAGAAGCAATTTATCTCCGGCCATTACAGAATATTCAAAACTTGTTCTTTAATTTTTTCCAGGTCGTCTTTCATTATCACCACAACTTTCTGCATTCGGGCATCGTTGGCTTTAGACCCAATGGTGTTTATTTCTCTACCAATTTCCTGGCTGATAAAAGCTAGTTTTTTTCCGGAGGAATCTTCTTTCATAGTCTCCAGAAAATAGTCGCAATGGGTTCTCAGGCGCACTTTCTCTTCAGAGATGTCGAATTTTTCAAGATAAAAAATCAGTTCCTGTTCAAGTCTGTTTCTATCTATGTTATTAGACTGAATAAATTCTTCCAGACTAACCTGCAAACGTTTTCTAATACCTTCGATTCTGTCATGTTCAAATTTCTCCAGTTCAAGTACGCCTTTTATTATGGAGCCAATATTTTTAGTCAGATCTTTTTCCAATGATTTCCCTTCGCTTCCTCTGAAATCCCTAAAATTTTTCAGGGCTATGGCAAGAGCTTTAGAAGCAGCTTTCCATTCTTCAGGCGTCAAAACCATTCGTTCGCTCATTAAAACATCGGGCAATGGAAGAATCAATTGAAGATAATTGGGCGTCTTGTTTTTAAGCTCGGAATCCAGTTTTTTTAATTCTTCATAATACGCTTTGACAAGAGGTTTATTTATACTTGCTTTCTTGGTAATTTCCTGACTTTCGTAGGTAAATGATACTTCTACTTTTCCTCTTTCAATGGATCTGGAAAGTTCTGTTCTTAATTCCATTTCTTTTTCCCTGTAGAGAGACGGAAGTTTAAGCATAAGGTCAAAAAACTTGCTGTTGACGGATTTAATTTCAACAGAAATAGTTTTGTCCTTAAACTCAACAGTTGCATTGCCGAATCCTGTCATTGAATGGATCATGGTGATTTTATAAAGTGGAACAAAATTAGGTTAAGATTTGGCTTTATCAAGTTTAAAGCGCTTATTCATTATGCTTTTTAAGTGCTTCTGCAGCAGCAGCTACATTTTTTGGTGAATTGCCAATAAAAATTTCTGTTTCAACTATAAGGACAGGTCTTTTAAGAAAGGTATATTCTTCAAGGATTAATTTACGATAATCTTTTTCTGTGAGTTTTTTAGTATTTAAACCCAGGGTGCGGTATTTAATAGCAACCCGGCTGAAAAGGGCTTCGTAACTTCCTGCTTTCTTGGCCATTTCATCCAATTGAGCAGGGCTTATCTTTTCAGTTTTAATGTCTTGTAATTTAACGTCCTTGCCCGGATTCCATTGCTTTAGAATTCGTTGACAGGTAGAACAGCTTGAAAGGTGATATATCTTTTTCATAAATTTCCCTCAAAAATGTGAATAGAAATCGGTAAATGGAAATAAAGATGATTTTATAATAATTCTATTTTCAAATTTATAACGATTTGCCTATGTTTGGTACTTAAACGAAATCTG
>JAYURB010000390.1:0-7017 GCA_043756425.1 Bacteroidota bacterium | reverse complement strand
GATTGCTCCAACGAACAGTTCTCCTAAATTTACTAATGTTCCTGTCGCTTTCATTTGTGTAAATCAAACATCTACTTATAATCATGGTGTAATCGATTTGAACGGGGATTCATTGGTGTATTCTTTTATTTCTCCCAGGACGTACAATACTGCAACAACAGCTACAGGAAATGTGATTTTTAATCCGGGGTTTTCATATACATCTCCATTAACAGCCTCACCTGCTACTACCATAAATTCTATGAATGGTGATATTACAATGACTCCTACAGCCCTCAATGAGATAGGGGCTACTGCAATTTTAGTCAGGGAATACAGAAACGGAGCATTGATTGGAAGTGTTATTAGGGATATGCAGTTTATTACCATGAACTGTAATCCAAATATTTTACCTGTGGCAAGTGGAATAAATGGAACGAGTCAATTTTCATCTACCGCTTGTCCGGGAATTCCTTTTTCATTTACTGTAAACTCTTCCGATGCTAATTCGGCGGACTCAGTTTTCATGACGTGGAACTCAGCTATTACCAATGCAACATTTACTACTAATTCTTCTACAAGACCCACAGGAACATTTAGCTGGACCCCCTCAATTTCAGATGCGCGTTCACAGCCCTATTATTTTACTGTTACCGTACGAGACAATGCCTGTCCTACAAATGGTTTGCAAATTGTAAGCTTTTCAATTATAGTTCCAACATTGACGGCTTCAATTTCTTCTCCCCAGTTTAATGGTTACAATGTATCTTGTTTAAGCGGGGTAAATGGCACTGCAACTGCTACTCCGGGAGGGGGAACTGCCCCGTATTCTTATAGTTGGAGCCCATCCGGACAAGTTACACAGACAGCCATTAACCTTAATGCAGCAACGTATAATGTAACTATTACGGATGCTAAAGGATGCACCAAAACAGCTTCCATATCGCTTACTCAGCCACCCACATCTGTTTCTTCTGCTAGCAGTGCCACAACAAATGTAAGCTGCAACGTTGGAAACAATGGCACATCAACAATCACCGGAAACGGAGGAATTGGTCCATACACATATTTGTGGACACCCGGAGGACAAACTACTGCTGTAGCTACCGGTCTTTCAGCATTAACCTATACTGCAAAAGTTACTGATCAAAATGGCTGCACATCTCAACAAACAGTAATTATTTCTCAACCCACTTTATTAAATGCTTCCATTGCGTCCTTTCAAAATGTTTCTTGTCAGGGAAACGCTAATGGAAATATTCAAACTTCCACTACTGGAGGAACAGCTCCTTACATACATAGTTGGTCTAATGGAGATACTACAGCCAATATTTCGGGCTTAGCACCGGGGGTGTATACAGATACAGTGCGGGATTCATTAGGGTGCATAAAAATTATTTCTCAAACAATTATACAACCCGGAAGTGCTGTAAGTATTCCAAGTTCTTCTTTATCTGCAACCAATGTAAGCTGCAAAGGAGGAAGTAATGGCACAGCAAATGTGTTTCCTTCAGGCGGAACATTTCCTTATACTGTTAACTGGTCGAATGGTGATATTGGAAACAGTGCCGATTCTTTATCGGCAGGAATTTATAGTGTTCTAATAGTTGATGGTAACGGTTGTACTTTTGATACGGTCATACAAATTAACGAACCCTTAAATCTTACTTCAACTTTTTCAGGAGTTTCAATTGCCCCATCGGGAAGTAACATTCATTGCAACGGAGATACCACAGGAAAAGCAAAAGCAGTACCCAATGGTGGAACCAGTCCTTATTCTTATTCCTGGTCAAATGGATCGAATGTCGACTCGATATATAATGTTTCTGCAGGAACATATACTGTGCTTTTCACAGACAATAAAGGATGTACTTTTTCCGATACAATTATTCTTAAAGAACCAACCGTACTCAATGATTCATTGTTATTCCGAAACGTTGGCTGTAAAGGTGAACCAAGCGGAGGGATACGAGCTGTTACCTATGGAGGTGCAACTCCTTATTCTTATATTTGGAGTAACGGACCAGTAACAATCGATACCATTGGTGATCTTCTCGCCGGGTTTTATCAGGTAACAATAACAGATACCAACAATTGTCAGATTACCGATACAATAACTATTCAGGAACCCGATACACTTGTTCCACTTATATTGCCTGCAACATTTATTGGAGCTAACAATGTTAAATGTTATGGGGATTCATCCGGGAATGCCGTTGTGAATGTATTTGGCGGAACGCGTCCTTTTACATATTTATGGTCTCAAAACAGTATAGATAGTTTTGCTACGAATTTACGGGCTGGTTTAATTTCAGTTCGTGTAGTCGATTCTAACGGATGTTCTATTGTCAGGAATAAATTATTAACCGAACCTTCTCCATTTTCATATAGTTATGTTGAGCATAATCCTAATTGTAAGGGCGACTCATCCGGATATATCGTTCTTAATACTTCCGGAAATACAATGCCTTATTCTTATTCCTGGTCAAACGGTATGACAACAGACTCTGTTGGCGGACTCTTTAGTGGTTCCTATAATGTAATAATTCAAGATGCAAATTTATGTTCTGACTCTGCAGGATTTATTCTTTCAGATTATGACCCTCTTACTGCAAATGCTCTACTTTCAAATTACCTTGGGTTTAATATCCATTGTATAAACGGATCAGACGGTTATATTGCTTTGCATCCTGCAGGCGGGGTAGGTGGGTATACGTATTCATGGAGTAACTCTGCCATTACTGATAGTATAAGCGGACTTTCTGCCACGGCATATTCCGTTTCTTTATTTGATACCAATAGCTGCAGACTGGATACATCGTTTAGTTTAACACAACCAACTCAAATTACTCCTGTTCTTTCTTTTACCAATTATAACGGAGGAGTGAATGTAAGTTGTAATGGATACATCGATGGTCATGCTTATTCAATCGTAAATGGCGGAGTCCCTCCGTATCAATATTTATGGTCTAATGGCGATGCTGTTGATTCTGCTTATGGACTTAATGCAGGCTCTCATTCTTTAACTGTTACGGATAGCAATGGATGCAATGTTTCTGTACCGTTTATACTTAACGAGCCATCTCCATTAGCGCTTCTTACCATTCTTTCAAATTTTAATGGTTATAATTTTAGCTGTTTAGGTGACTCTTCAGCTTGTATTACCTTAAATGTAAGCGGAGGTAATTCTCCTTATCAATTCATATGGAATATTCAGGATACAATAAATGCTTCTTCTATTTGTAACGTTTCAGAAGATACCGTTTTGATTTCTATAGTTGATGCAAACGGTTGTCAAATCGATACATCAATCATTCTTACAACCCCACCAAAGATTACTGAAAGCTCCATAGTTTCGAATTATAATAATTATGGAATTCAATGTAGCGGTTTGTCTAATGGGAATATAGATGTAACAATAAATGGAGGTGTACCACCCTTAAGTTTTGCCTGGTCGAATAGCAGCAATTCGGAGGATTTATCAAATATTCCTGCCGGAAATTATAGTGTAATTATTACCGATGCCAATACCTGTTCAGACACTTTAAATTTTATTTTAACAGAGCCACCTGCAATAACCAATAGCATTTCTATGATTAGTTCTACGTGCCAGTTAAATAATGGAACGGCTCAGGCTACTGTTACAGGCGGACTTTCGCCGTTTACTTATTTATGGTCAAATTCCGGACAGACAAGCTCTACTGCTATTAATCTTTCCGGGGGCTTGCATACGATTATAATTTCCGATAGTTTAGGGTGTACTAAAAGCGATTCTATTACTGTGACTGTTATTCCCGGTCTGGCTTTAAATTTTTCAGGGCTTGTAAATAATTTTTGCAGCGACAGTTCCAGCGGAAAGGTGCAGGTAAATGTTTCAGGAGGTTCGGTTCCTTACTCATACCTATGGTCAAACGGTGATACAACTTCAATGGCAATGAATCTCTCCGAGGGATTTATTCATGTAGAAGTCACGGATGCTTTGGGTTGCAATGAAATTGACTCAATAAAAATTTCAAATATTACGGATTGTCTATTGCAATTGCCGACAGCGTTTTCTCCCAATAACGATGGCAAGAATGATTACTATGAGATAAAAGGCTTAGCGCTTTACCCTGAAAATATTGTAAAAGCATATAACCGTTGGGGGAATGAGGTATTTTCAAAAGAGAATTACAGAAATACAGACTGGTATGGACAAAATAATTCGGGAAAGGAACTGCCGGATGGGACCTATTTTGTTATTTTCGAATCAAAGAACCCGTCGGTAACCGCAAAATCATACGTATTAATCCAGCGATGACAATATTCTTTAAGATATTAAAATAAATTGTATTTTAAAATCTTAACTACTCTTTACGACTCGAGTAGTTATTTTTTTATTGTCAAAAATCAGTGCTACAGTATAATTGCCATTCTGCAAATCGTGTTCATCACGAAAAACATGAATATTTTTTCCCTGGGGGGCTTCGAAGGTTTCTGATTTAATAATTTTACCTCTTTCATTGCTTATTTGCATCCAAACTCTTCCGGAAGAGGGAAGATAGTATGCTATATCAAATGTGCGCTGAAAGGGAGACGGGCTTACTCTTTCTATTGAAAAAGTTTTTTCTGTATTGAACTTTACAGCGGAGAGCTCGTGGGTAACAGATTTTTTATTTTTAAATGTTTGTCGTAAGCGATAATATGCAATTGGAGTAGTGGCCCGGGTTTTATCAAAATAAGTATATTCTTCATCGGCACTGTCCGGGCGTGATTGGATATTTATTATGGGAGTAAAATTTAGACCATTAACGGATCTTTCTATTGTATAATAATCTACTTCCTTATTAACAGAAGATGACCAGTGCACTTTAGCTCCGCCATCTTTGGGTTCAACCATAAAATTAAGCAGGGTCTCTGCAAATGGAATAGCTGACCCTGAATTTCTAACTACTAAATTATCAAATATAGCAATATCCGATCCTCCTCCGTTCATATTGCGGCCAATCACAATTTTGCCACCGTTTTTCCAGGAAAGAGCGGTATTTTTCTCGTGTTGTCTCTGCCAAACTATTATGTTGTTTGCAAAAATTTCTGCTTTTCCTGTTGAAGGAGTAAATATGAACCTATAGGTTCTAAAGACCAAATCAGCAGGGATTTCATATTCTGTATTCTCATTTACTGTTTCATTCTTCCCTAGATTATTTTCTGTCCGGTAGCTTACAAATAGAAATCCATCTCTCATTCCAAAGTTAAAATAATTCCCTCTTGAGAAAAAATCTCCCGAAGGTTCATTTCTTCGAAAATCAATACTGATGTCAATGCCATCTTGATTGAATATTTCTTCTTTATCAATTTCAAGCTCTATATTCCTCCCATTACTCCCTGCTGATAATCCTAAAGTGGATGATCTGCCTCCTGTTTTTGCATGTGCTTCTTTACTAACCTTTATTGCATCAGGACCTAAAATAGATGTGGTTACCGGGTCTTTTTCCCAAGTAAACTCTGAAATAATTTCACCGTTATTTAAATTTGTTCCTCCGCCTTCTTTTTTTCCTTCCTGTGCGCGTATTTTGGTTTGATTAGTGAATTCAAGGTAAACCAATATTCCGGCGGTAAGTGTGAATATCATAGTGGTAACAGCAGCAACATACAGCAAACGTATGCGGACGCTCATTTTGTGATGAATACTTTGTTGTAACTTTTTTTTCATCTTTTATTGATTCTTTATTATTTTTTTGACTTCTCTTTTACCATTTCCTGAAATAGAAAGAAAATAAATTCCTTTTTTTAAGAAATCTAAATCAAGACTGATTTTTGATAAATTACCGTTTGTGGTTGATTCGTTTTGAATTAATACTTCTTTCCCTTGTGAATCGGTGATTTGAATTGTAACTGGAGCACTTGAAGAATAACCAACCTCTATTCTGTCTGTGAATGGATTTGGATTTATAGCCTGTAGCAGACCATTCAGTTCTGAATTCTTTTTTATTTTATTTAGGACCTTCGTTTCTGAATAAGTTAAACGATTACCGCTTTCCTTTAATTTAATTCTATAAAAGGAAGGAGTCTCATCCGATTCTTTATCAGAATATCGATATCCGCCGTTTATTGATTTTTCTGAATGCTGTGTTTCCCCTATGGCAAAAAAGTTTATTCCGTCTTTACTTTTTTCAATTATATAACTGGCATCCGGGTTTTCATTATTTGAATCCCAGCTAAGAAGAGCTTCTTCATTATTTTCTGTGACTTCAAAAGATTTTAGAATAAACTGTGATGGATTTGAGTCAGGGATTAAGACAAAGTCAGACCAACTGCTGGTATTATTAAGTGAAACTACCCCGCAGTTATTATTTTTACTCTGACTGCTGCTGTTAAGGATGTTCCATTGGGTACCGGACCATTGCAGTATTTTATACGTGCTAGATGTCCAGTTTGTATTATTGGGGTTTTCTCCTTCATAGAAGGAAAAACTTACGTCTGCTGTTAACCCCGGCGCAGTAATCGTCCAGCAGCGTTTTACCGGATTCTGAACCTGATTAAATTTTGATTCGGTTTTCTGATCCTTGAAATTACCTGCCTGAGAATTTGAATTTGTGATTTTATGTGTATAGATGCCTAAATCACTTCCAATACCATCAATCGGATTAATTGTAACAGGAAGATATATTGTTGTTGAAATACCAAAGGGAATTTCATGTTTGCCTGAACTTAAATTTTTCCATATAAAAAGGCTTCCCGAGGCAGCATCATTCCATTCTCCTTCAATAATTCCCTTCGTGCGTTTTATGGCATTTGTTTTTCCATTTTCCAGGGTAAGCGTGTTTTTGTTTAACTGTAGGATGCCATTTTCCAATTCAAGTCGAGATCGAACAGTAACATGGTCGTTTAATCGTGCTGTAAAGTTGTTTTTATCGGATTTGATACGAAGAATACCATAAGACTTTCCTTCCTGATTGCTAAAAGATGAGCATCCCGTTACTACTTGTTTTTTCGTACCATAATATTCAACTACACTTTCTTTGTTTAGATAATAATTAACTTTTTGATCAATAGCAG
>JAYURB010000389.1:0-2989 GCA_043756425.1 Bacteroidota bacterium | reverse complement strand
TGGCAAAAAAAAAGGAGGCCTTTGCCTCCTTTTTGGTCATTTAATATTTTTTTTTCAGACATCCCTTCTTAAATATTGAACATAAGCACCATTTATATTGGATATGCGTAAGGAATATTCATTTTCTGTTAAAAGCTCTCCATTTATAAAGCGGCATGTATTGTACCCACGTTTAGCTTGTGTATATGCTTTAAATATTTTTTCACCTTTCTTATTAAATATTTCTACAGCTACACCTCCATCATTTTGTGTAAAATAACTTATGTTAATAAATTTATTGAAGTTTTTGGGTTCTATATTTTCAACATAAAGCGTTTTGTCTTTATTCTTGTCATTCCTAACGGTTTTTTCAATGGCAATAAATGTACGGTTTCCGTCGTGTGAGACCTGACTAAGCCTGTAAATCAAAACCCCGGTACCGGGATTGTTATCCGTGTATACATATCTTGAACATTTTTGCAAACTTCCTGTGCTCTTTATTGTGCCTACCTCTTTAAAATCTCCTCCTTTATTTGATCTTTCTAAGATAAAGTAAGCATTGTCTTTTTCAGCAGCACACATCCAATTTAAATCAATGGTTATTGGATTTATTGCAGAGGTAAAGCTTGCTAATGTAACCGGAAATCTATCTATTAAGGATCTTTCAACTATAGGTTTTGGAGTTTCCTTTTCTGGTTGAATAAGCACCATAGTTTCGTTTTGTGAATTACTGCCTTGTGCGTATTCGTATTGGGTAAACTGAATGTAAATAAATACTGACAAAGCAATTGAAGCAAAAACACCGGTAGTTACGATCAGAGTTCTTCTTTTTGTGTTAATCCTTTGGCGAGGCCTAAGGTGTGTTCTTCTTGGAAGGGTTTTTCCCATGGTTTTTGAGTTTTTAATCCGGATTTATTTACGGTCGTATTGCCGGCGAAATATTGGATTAGCCTTCCTGAACTTACACTTGTAAGATTTACCTTAATAATAAACAACAAAAGTGTCGATTTGCTTTAATTTAGAGGTTTAGTTAAAATTTTAATAAAAATTCAATAAGAAAAAATGGAAGCTTTTCACTAATAGTTAGAAAAAGAAATGACTTTTTAAAGTTTACTTCGGTAAACTTTCACTTTTTAATATGCAATGCAGCTTATTTTTTAATAAAAACTTTCGGTTTTTGCATGTAGTTTCTTGATAAAAAATCATTCTATCAAATTGTCAATGGCATCAAACTTTTCTTCTGAATATGCTCCGCTAGTGCGATAAAGTATTTTTCCTTCTTTATCTAACAGTAAAAAATAGGGTGTATCACTTTTATTCATACTCAGTTTTTCAAGAATCTCTTTTCCATTCTCAGTACAAAACAATAAATGCGGTTTCAAATCTTCCTGTGCCATCTCTTTGAATTTCTTCTTCATCGATGCTGCAAATGTTATATTCGTACCGGTAAGAATAGGAATGAAATAAATGTTTATGTCGTACATGTCATCCATTAGTCCCGTTTTAGCAATAAACTTCTGGTAAATCGGATCCATCCAAGTTTCTAAATCCGGTTGTGCTTTCATGGAAGAAGCAAAACCCAAAAGAGAAAACTTGCCCTTCAATTCCGACGGCATATGAATGGTTTTATTCTCAACAGTATTCCCTGCAATTTCAGGTAGACTCTGCGCTTTTACAAAAGTAAAAATCATGGAAATGAAAATAAGGGAAAGGAATTTTTTCATGTTTATTAAACGGTTTAAATGGTGATTTATTCTTTTTCCGGGGTATAATTTATTAATAATCTAAAAACTATAAATTCCACGGAAAATTAATAAAATAATGTTAAGTCCTATTTATATCTTGCACGCTTTATATGAGGGCTTTAGTTGCAACAATTATCTTTTTTTTACTTTCCATTCGGGCTTTTGCCTCTACGGATGATAGTCTGCCGAAAGGAGCACCTTCCCGTTTTTTGATTTTCCCTTTCATTATTCGGTCCCCTGAAACTAATTGGGGTTTTGGTGGAGCTGCAGCTTTTTTTTTCAAAGCAGGAAAAGATAAAGAAGAATTCAGGACTTCTGACATAAATCTGCTTTCACTTTATACTACCCGAAAACAAACAGTGGTAGTTTTAGGTTCTACCATCTTCTTCCCGGGTGAAAAACAGGTCTTCCGATTCCAGGGCTCTTATAGTTATTACCCTGACAAATTTTGGGGAATAGGAAACAGTACCCCGGAAGCTGCCAAAGAAAGTTATTCGCTAAAACAATACTTTTTTAATCCTCAGTTTCTTATAAAATTTTATAAAAAATTATTCACCGGTATAAGCGTAGAAGGGCAGCGTATTACCAATTTTACCTATGAAAAAGGTGGAATATTCGACACACAAAATATTTCCGGAAGAAAGGGCGGCTTTACCTCAGGGGTAGGGGTATTGTTTACATTCGATACAAGGAATAACGCTTATTCACCTAATGCCGGAGCCTTTTTTGAGATTAATGCTACCAGATTTGATGAAAAAATTGGCAGCGATTTTAATTTTACATCTTACTTATTTGATTGGAGGAAATTTATTTCAATGGGAAAAAATACAGTAATTGGTTTTCAATCCATAGCACGATTAAATGACGGAAATGTGCCATTAAGGAATCTATCTATGCTTGGAGGAACTGAAATGATGCGAGGCTATTATAAAGGCCGATTTACGGATAAAAATCTTATCGCTTTCCAGTCTGAAATAAGAAGATACCTCTTTTGGAGAATAGGTATTGTTGCTTTTGCTTCTGCCGGTCAGGTAGGCGGGAAGGTAAAGGAACTCCGTTTAGATGATTTTCATTACGCTTATGGAACCGGACTGAGAATTGTAATGCAGGAAAAGGAAAAAGTAAACCTGCGTGTGGATATAGGTTTTGGCAATGAAAGTAACGGTATTTATGTCATATTAAAAGAAGCATTTTGATTTTAGTCATTTAAACCATTCCTATTTAATAATACGAAAAGAAAATGGTTTATCCCGCAGGGATCTCGT
>JAYURB010000388.1:0-18589 GCA_043756425.1 Bacteroidota bacterium | reverse complement strand
ATTTTATCAGTTGATCAGAAAATATGCGTAGTTAATGCAGTACTCCAAAAAATTTAGCTTCTTTTTGAGGGTTTCTTTGTCGTATATGTTTTAATGTAACATGATAGATGCAAATATAAGCTATATTGAGAAAAATGGCAATATGGAGGAGAAATGATTGAAAAAACATACATAAAGAAAACCTCATTTTTACAGGCTTGGCATTAGACTCATTCTTTCGAATAGTATTAAGGGACTAGTTGCAAGAATATTTACTATTAAAAATTTACTTTAATTTCTATGAAATGAAATTACGGTTTGTTAATCTTTATATATTTGGTTGTGTTAATGCATTTTTTTTGTTGTAGAGTGCTTAAACTTAAATGTTAGCGGTATTTGTAAAAACTCATTCTGCATGAATTTGAAAACTAAAATAATTCTTCTTCCTTTTTTATTGATAACCAATTTATCAAATGCACAAAATGTTTTCCCTTCTTTTGTAGATAGTGCCTCATGGAATGTCCTGGAATGCTTTTGGTCTAATTGCGTTACAAATAATTATCATTTTGATTATGATACAGTTTTCTGTGGACAAACTTATTCAAAAACTACATTCGCTCTAAACGGAAATGCATATTTTAGAGCAGACTCTTCTAAAGTCCATTTCAGAAAATCTACTAATTGTTCCGACAAGGAATATTTAATATACGATTTCACAATAAATGTTGGTGATACTGTTTTTGTCGGTTACGATTTATTTTGGAATTCAGGAAAAGATACTGCTGAATTTATATTGGCAAGTATAGACACAGTAAATTGTTTTGGAATAAACAGAGTACGATTTAATATGCTTTATGACCCTATCAATATGGGTGGTCCTTTTTTCAGACCTTTGAATTGGATAAAAGGTATTGGGTCTGATACACATCCTTTCTATCCATTCAGTTGTTTGTGGGATGGCTGTGAATCAAGTTATTCTTTATTATGTTATGATAGTTCGAGTATACAACTATTTCAAAATCCATTGATTAATTCATGTGATACTACTATAATTGGAATTAACGAAATAAAAACTGAAAAGGAATTTAAAATTTTTCCATCCCCCTTTCACGATCAAATTAGGTTTGAATTAGAAAATAGTCATGCTTTTAGTGTAGTGTTCTTCTCATTTTTAAGCGAACCAATTCGTAATTTTAAGATCTCTGGTATGAATGATTTTAGCTTAGTCGTTGAAAATTTAAATCCTGGAATTTATTTATTGAAAGTACAAACAGATAAAGGAATTATTTATAGGAGAATTGTGAAACTATAACCACGGACACATACCGCTAACATTAGGCATAGCCACCACACTTTTCTCTTCATTTTTATGTTATTGAAAAAGAGAGCTGCTGCAATTCCCTAACGTTATAGGCAACTCTTGGCAACGCTGCGAAGTTTACACTTTTGAAATTCTAATAAATTTTAATTTTATACCAAACATAAAAATAATCCAAATCAAAAACAGTCTGCTTTAAAAAATAGTTAACATTAATTCAATAAATATTTCGTTTCTTTCAAATAGAAAATCCAATGTTTAAAAAAGTAAAATATATATACAATAAAATTTTCACTATATAATTATGAATGCAGATATTTTAATAGTATTACTTGCGATAATCCTTTGTATCATTGGCATCATAGGATGCATTATTCCCGGTTTACCCGGCACTCCGCTTAACTATGCCGGCATGCTTATCGTGCATTGGAGATTAAACACTTTTGAAACCTCTACACTTATTATTTTCGGAATACTAACCGCAGCGGTATTAGTCATTGATTATATGCTTCCTGTTTGGTTTGCTAAAAAATTCGGAACTACGAAGCAGGGAATATGGGGAAGCATTATTGGAATGATTCTCGGAATGTTTTTTACTCCCATCGGAATGATACTTGGAATTCTAATTGGTGCAATTGTCGGAGATATGATTGCAGGAAGAACTTCAGGTGAAGCAACCCGTTCGGGTATTGCTACATTTTTTGGAACCCTTTTATCTATTGGATTAAAATTAGGAGTTTCATTGGTAATCTCAGTGCTTGTATTTTATGAAAGTTATCGTTTCTTTATTTAAATGTTTAATTTCCATTGATTATCATTAATATTGCCTAATGATAAGTTTAATGGAAAATGTTTTAACTTCTAAACATTACGGGGCAAACTAAAAAACATTTGTGCTAAAAAAATTCGCAATAATTACCGGTCCTGCAACAGGTGCCCTTATTTATTTCCTGGCATACCATAACGGACTTGCATCTTCCATCTGTTCAATGGCATTCATAACATCCTGGATGGCCCTTTGGTGGATTACGGAAGCGGTTGCAATAGGAGTAACTTCTTTGTTGCCCTTTATTCTGTTGCCTCTAATGCATATCATGAAGTCCGAAGAAGTGGCAGCCCAGTACATGGAGCAAACAATTTTTCTTTTTATAGGCGGCTTCTTTCTGGCCTATGCAATGGAGAAATGGAATATCCATCATCGCATTGCTTATCGCATTATTCTTCTTACCGGGAATTCTCCTGCACGCATCCTTGCAGGCATTATGCTTACGGCTTACATTATATCCATGTGGATTTCAAATACTGCCACCACACTGATGCTGGTAGCTGCGGTTTCTGCTATTGTCAATCATACTGAACTATTCAAGGGACACAGGCAGGAAAACATATCCGCAGCATTTCTTATTGCTCTGGCCTATAGTGCAACAATTGGCGGCATGTCAACTATTGTTGGAACTCCCACCAATATGATTTTTACAGGATACTGGGAAACGCATTATCCGCATCGTGAACCTATTTCCTTTTTACAATGGTGCGCTTTTGGAATTCCTTTTTCACTAATACTTCTGTTTGCAGGTTTCTTCCTGCTGAAAAAAATGTTTCGTATTAAAAATATTTCCACAGATAATTCATTCATCAGGAATAAATATGTGGCACTTGGAAAGATTACAAGGGAACAAATAACCGTGCTTATATTTTTTTTCATTACAGTTGCTTTATGGTTTACTCGCGCAGGATTCGATGTTGGCAGCGTCAGAATAGGTGGCTGGGAAAGTTGGTTTCCAAAAGGATATATTAAAGACAGCACGGTTGCAATATTTACGGCTGTCTGTCTGTTTGTTTTACCGTCAAGAGAGAAGAATAAATTTATTCTCGAATGGAACGATGTAAAAAAGTTGCCTTTCCATATCATTCTATTATTCGGCGGCGGCTTTGCTCTCGCTAAAGGAATTGAAGTCTCCGGCTTAGGCGATTTCCTTGCAGCTCAATTGATTTTCTTTAAAGATTATCCATTGTGGCTCCTTATAGCTGTGCTCGCAATTCTTATCACTATACTGAGCGAATTGGCTTCTAATGTTGCAACCATCACCTTGATGCTGCCAATACTGGCATCGCTTGCCGAAGCTATTAATGTGGACCCCCTCAAACTTATGGTTCCCGCTACCTTTGCTGCTTCATTCGGATTTATGCTTGTTATAGCAACAGCACCCAATACTATCGTTTATGCCACCGGTTATTTTGAAAGCCGAAAACTTTTTCGTGCGGGTTTGTGGGTAAATCTTATCGGAATTATTCTGCTTACATTGGCAATGAAGTTGGTAGATTTTTAATACTATAATTTAAACTCTTTATAAAAATTCGTTTATGCAAAAACCCTGGTATAAAAGTGCAATTGGCAGATTTAGAGTAATTGCCATCTGTGAAGGGATTTCCTTTCTGATCTTATTGCTAATTGCTATGCCCCTGAAATATTTTGCCGGCTATCCCCAAGGGGTTTTAATTGTTGGATGGATTCACGGATTTCTGTTTATCGTATATATCATTTCTGCGCTTGAAGTCAAAATTGTCAAGAAATGGAATGTGTCAAAATCTATCATTGCATTAGCTGCTTCGCTTATTCCACTTGGGCCCTTTATTCTTGATAAAAAAATATTAAGTAAGGAAATAAAAAAGTAAATTAAATGGCAAGCTTAAATTACGAATACAAAAGCTTAGTGACCATAACCGTAATAGGCTATTCGCTAAGCGTGTTGGTTGGCATTTTAGGACTTATATTTCCGGCCGGTTCTTATTATCAATTGCTTTGCTACCAGGTGAACGATGCTCTGGCAATTATGGCATCTGTTATAGCAGCACGTTATACAGGACTAAGAGGGCAGCATGTAGCAGCTTCTGCATTTATATTAATGGGAATTACGCATGGTGTTTCCATGGCATCAGCCGGACTTAATAACTTTAATATTGAAAGAGGACTTGTTATCATTATGCCTATGATACCGGCACTATCACTTGTTTTTTGGTGTTCACTTTTTCCATTCTGGCTTCGACTCGCCTCCTTCCTTCCTGCAGCATTTTTTCTATACATGTATGTTTATGTTATAAATGGAGGTCCTTACTACGATACTCCTTTATGGTTTTCATACTTATCTTTAATGATAATAGAAATTTTGTGGGCATATTTTATATTTGTTGACTGGCGAAAATTAAGAATACAAGAAGTTAAGTAAAAAGAATTTTTTACTAAAATGTACATATTACCAAAATCATTTATATTTAATTTCATAGAATGAAGAAAACAATCCCAAAAGAAATTTTTAGAACATTATTTGCACTTTCGATAATCCTAAGCCATTATAATTGTTTTGCTCAAGTATATGGCCAAAACGGAATGGTAGTATCTTCAAATTCATTGGCATCGAAGGCTGGTATTGACATTTTAAAAAAAGGTGGTAATGCAATTGATGCAAGTATTGCTACTGCTTTCGCTTTAGCAGTTACGCACCCAACTGCCGGAAACATTGGTGGCGGCGGATTTTTGGTTTTTATGAATGCCACCGGCGAAGTTACGACCATTGACTTTCGTGAAAAAGCTCCTCTAGCAGCAAATACTAATATGTTTCTGGAAAGTTCAGGCAAATTAATTGAAGGCAGCAACCACAAGAGCGCTAAAGCCATTGGTGTTCCCGGAACGGTAGCAGGGTTATTTTTAGCACATAAAAAATATGGAAAAATTCCGTGGTCAGAATTAGTTCAGCCATCAATTGATCTTGCTAAAAAAGGGTTCGCAATGCCCTGGGGTCTCTATAAAGAAGCGACAAAGTTACTTGCTAACGAAGCCTCATATAATTTTATTCAAAACTACTTTAAGAATTCTGAAAGCAAAATCACTAATCCGGGAGAAATCTGGAAACAGAATTCACTTGCAAAAACGCTTGAACTAATCCGAGATAAAGGTCAGGATGGATTTTACAAAGGAGAAGTTGCTCAGGAAATTGAGAACTCTATGAAAACAAATGGAGGAATTATTACTAAAGATGATTTAGAAAAATATACTGCAATTGAACGCAAACCCATAAAAGGAAAATACAAAGAGTATGAAATTTATTCCATGCCTCCGCCTAGTTCGGGGGGTGTTGCTTTAGTTGAAATGTTGAATATGATTGAACTTGCCAATCTTGATTCCATTGAATTTAATTCTACCAAATATGTTCATTTAATCGCTGAAGTAATGCGAAGAGCATATGCTGATCGTGCAGAATTTCTGGGTGATCCGGATTTTAATCAAAATATGCCTTTGGAAAAATTAACTTCCAAAGCATTTGCAAAAAAGCGTTTTGACAATATCGATATGACAAAAGCATCTGTAAGCGATTCATCAAAGTTCGGACATCCATACGATGGAAATAATACAACTCATTTTTCCGTCGTTGATAAAGATGGCAATGCTGTTTCACTTACTTACACGATTGAGTATGCTTATGGTTCCAGAATGGGCTCTGAGAAACTCGGCTTTATTTTTAATAATGAAATGGGAGACTTCAATGCTGTGCACGGTGCCACAACAAATAGCGGACAAATTGGAACAACGGCAAATATAATAGCTCCTGAGAAGAGAATGCTTTCGAGTATGACTCCAACAATAGTAGCCAAAAATGGCAAGCCTTATTTAATTATTGGTTCTCCCGGCGGCAGGACTATTATCAATACCGTTTTTCAAACGGTACTCAATGTTTTGTCTTACGAAATGCGAATTGACAAAGCTATTGAAGCAATGAAAATTCATCATCAATGGCTGCCTGATGAAATTGTCTATGAAAAATATCTTCTGTCGCCGGATACAAAAGCTGCACTGGAATCCATGGGACATCATTTACGTGCAGTGAGTAACCTTGGTTCTCTTATGGGTATTACTTACGATGCTGAATTAAAGGTATACATCGGGGCTTCTGATTCTTCCAGTCCGGATGGTGGAGCTATTGGATATTAATTCTTGTCACTTCAATAAGAAATGATTAATGTTCACATGCATACAAATATTTTGTACATTTACATTAACTCGAATTTATTTTACGGAGTAGTAATTGCTTTTTAATTGACGAAAATTAATATGAAATGATACGATATATAATTATATCTTTTTTTATAACATTTTCATTTGCTAAAGGACAGGATATTAGAGGCGGGGAAATACGCTCTTATTGGAATGGCACAGATTCTAGCGACAATACTTATTCATTTAACGTATATTTATATACTCAAACAAGCATTGGAATTAATCATTCAACAATTTTTGTGAACCCGGGAAACGGACAAACAATTTCTGTATCCGGTTCTTCGCAAAATCTTGCTCAAGATATAACTGAATGGCATTATATGTTCAATTATACATATTTGGGAAATGGAATTTATAATATTCAAATTTCCGATAGTTTTCGAATAGCGGGAATTCAAAATATTACAAATTCCTCTTTAGAATCTATTTATCTACAGTCACCCATTATTATAAACCCATTTCTCGGGTGGAATTCCAGTCCTCAATTTCAAGATAGACAAACAGACGTCTTTAACAATTCCGGATATTTTGTTCATAGTGCAAGTGCTTTTGATCCGGAAGGTGACAGCTTATCCTATAGCCTTGTGCCGGCTACTTCGACTTCTTATTCTTTTCCGTCAGGCGCAACCATTAACCCCGTTACAGGCGATTTTCAAATGCCATTTGCATCAGGAATTTATGCCATTAATATTCGTGTTGATGAGTGGCGTTCAGGAGTAAATATTGGAACTTCATTTAGAGAAATGGTTTTGGATAGTAATACTATTTTAGGCGTGGATAATATAAATTCAGAAAAACCCATTTTTACAATCTCGCCGAATCCTGTTGAGGATGTATTTCAATTGTTGTTTTTCGAAAATGTTTCTGTTGTCTTATGTAGAATATTCAATTTAGAAGGTCAAGAAATATTACATACGAATGTATTTTCAACAAATAATCAAATTGATATTTCTCGTTTTGCAAAAGGAATTTATTTTCTTGAAATTAGTGAAGGAAGGAAAACTCACCGTCGAAAATTTATCAAGGAATAAATTTTTAAACTGAATTTTATTTTAATTTTTATCCGACCGTTTTTTGTTTGCCCTTAAACGAAGCGTTATAGAATTTATCTATTTTTCTTTGATAAATGTTGTATAAGCATTCTATTCACCTACATTGCACAAGATTTAAAAACGGGAAAGCTGAAAACCGACCAGAGTAAGCAAAAATCACAAACACTAAAAAATGAAAAAATTAATTCTTGGACTTATGCTTTCGAGCATGACTTTTCTGCCTTCATTTACTTACGGACAGGCAAACACAAACCAGCAAATTGCAGATGAAATTATTGGTATGGTTAAAGCTCAATGGGCGGCGGAAATTGCTGACCCTGCTAGTTTTACAGAGCAGTATAAAAACTTTGCCGACGATTACACTGAATTTAACAGCGACTACTCTACCCGTTTGGAAGGAAAAGCGCAAGCTATGAGGTTAGCTGAGCCTTCCGGTAAAGACCCCAATCGTTCTGCTGCAGCTGAAATGTTAAATCCGAAAGTGCAGATTTATGGCGATGTGGCAATTCTTTCCTACAATTATGCAGGTGTTTCAAAAAATAAAGACGGAGAAGTAAAAGCCATCCGGGCTAAATCAACTCGTGTTTATGCAAAAATAGGCGGTAAATGGAAAATGGTGCATGCAAATTTTGCTCCTGACCCTTTACCAAAATACTAGGTACTAATAGAATATTAGAAAGAAAATCAAATAATAAGTCGTTTTATTTGTATATTCTGAATGCTTATGAATTAGCTCATTTAGTCTTCCTGCGGGACCCAGAACAAATTTGGTTTCCGCCGGATTTTTTTTTGCTTGTAATAAATTCGATTGATTTATTCCTTAATTTTCCTATAAATTTAAAAAGCTTATGAAAAAATTATCTACCCTAATACTTGTTTCATTCCTCCTTTCCTTCACGACAAAAACTTTTGCTCAAATCCCTAACGGAAATTTCGAAAACTGGTCTCTTAATACCTCCGGAATTTTAGATCCTATTGGCTGGTCAACTTATAATTTTGGTGTTGCTACCTGCATGCAATACCAGCCTGCTCAAAATGGAAGTCAGGCAGTTAAACTTGCCGGCGACAGTTCACTTGGGGCTTTGCTTCCCGGTTCTATTGAATGTTATTTTCATTCAACGCAAAAACCTTTGTCAATGGATGGTTATTACCAGGCACAATTTGCTGCCAATGATATTTTAATAATAACAGTATATCTTTTTGACAATGCCAACAATTTAGTTGCCGGCGGAAGCTTAGATATTGTAAATAATGCGAGCACATATACCCCCTTTTCAATTCCATTGACATATAATTCTTCTGCTCAACCTGACAGCGCAGCAATATATATTTTTCTTGAAAATGCTGACCAAAACAATTTAAGCGGCTATGGCATTATCGACAATCTAAGCTTTGTTGGTACTGCAGGAGTTGAAGAGTTATCGAATATAAATCCTGTTAAACTCTGGCCTAATCCATCGACTGAATATCTAAATGTCTTTGTTCCGGGTTTTGATATGGAAAAAGCTGAAGTAAGAATAACGGACATTAGTGGAAGAATATTAAATGCTGAAATCTCGAAAAATAGTTTTTCTTCAGCAGAAAATAAGATTACTCTTAATACAAGTAATCTGGAGGCAGGAATGTATGTTGTTTCAATAATAGATAAAAATAAAATCGCCTCGAAAACCTTTCTGGTGAACAAATAATTTATTAGAAAATAGAAAAAATTTGGTGATTGTCTGAAAATATTATTCAGAGCATTTAACCTTACTCCTTCTTTCTGTTCCTGTACCAAGCATAAACTCCAATGCCTCCCATAATATAGGGTATGGATAAAAGATAAAGGATGCCTTTATTCAATCCGCGTGCAGACTTATTGTCCTCCGACTGACTTGTTTCTGCTACTCTACGGCACATAGCACACTGGGAAAAAGTCTGAAAAGAAATCAGTGAAAGTGAGAATGAAATAAAAAATATAAATATCGCTTTACGCATTTTAAAATTTATAATATGGTGAAATCATCAGGTAAACAATAACACCGGTTAATGTTACATAGAGCCAAACCGGAAAAGACCATTTGACAATTTTCCTGTGTCTGGCTGTCTGCATGGTTAAACCACGATACAAAGATAATAAAACCAACGGTAAAACGATTGCGGCCAATAGGATGTGGCTCGATAAAATGAAAAGATAAAGCGGTCTCAGGGGATTCTCTGCAGGAAAGCGGGTTTCCACGCCATAGGAATGAAATTTTATATAGGAAATCAGAAATAGAGTCGATAAAAAGCAGGCAAGAAGATTCAATTTTTTATGAATTGCTATTTTCTTTTTTTTGATAAAATAAAAAGATACCAAAAGAATAATAAAAGTTGTTCCATTCAAAAAAGCATTTATTGCCGGCAACATGGCTGCCCAAGAAGGAATTTGATCTGACTTTTCAATACGGGAAAGTAAAGCAACAACGAGAAAAACAACAACAGAAATAACAATAATTAAACGCTTATAGAATTTTTCCCTTTGAGGATTAATACTATTTTGATTTTCTGCAGCAGGGAGTGACATAATTAACAATAATGTTATTGGCTAAACTACTTATCTCTCCTATGCAAATCTGGAGAAGGCACAAGAAATTTTATTGATATTCCTTCATTAAAACCTTGATTTCATCAATCATAGTATCCACTGCAGCCGGCTCAGTACCATCGTAAAGTCCACGCATTCTTTTTTCTTTATCTATAAGAATGAGATCCTGGGAGTGAAAGAAATCTCCTGCAGCACCAATGGCTGCCGGAACGAGAAAACCATTACGAGCCAAATCATAAATCGAATCTTTCTGTCCGGTGAGAAACCACCATTGAGAAGGATTTGCTTTCATCGTTTCAGCATACGCTTTGAGTGCAGCAACAGAATCTTTATCGGGATCAACAGTAAAAGTCAATATTTGAAAATCTTTCTGTCCTGCAAAAGCATCCTGAAGACGCTTTACCTGCTCATTCATTTTAGGACAAATCATTTTGCAGGTTGCAAAAAAGAAATTAGCAACGTAGATCTTGCCATTCAAATCAGCATCTGAAACCATTTTTCCCATTTGATTGGTGAACTGAAAATGTGGTATTGTATGATAGAGAGTATCACCGGCAGCAGTTACTTCAAAAGGACCTACAACAGGAAGTCTTTTAAAAGTATTGTGACCCCTGGTTAATAGTAACCAGAAAATCACCGGAAAAAGAATTACGAGTAGCGGAGCAAGCAGCTTCCAGCGGGGATTCATCGGCATTAATAAGGATGCTGCCCTATTGCAATTCCTTCATAAATTGCAATGAATATTAGGTATACAATTAAGATGAACGGTAATAGAAGCGACCATTGCAAAGGAGTATTTTCAAATTTCAGGTGCATAAAATACCCTACGATGAAATAAGCTTTAACGATGGTTAGTGCAACGAATGTCCACAAAAGAACATCTTTTGAAATACTAGTAAAGGATATGGCAACCTCAAAAATGGTCACACCTAATAATATCCAGAATACTCTCCAAATCAATTTGGTATTTAAAGCGCTGTGCGCTTTTTCTTCACTTTCGTGAGAAACGTGCTCGTGATGTATATCAGACATATTATTTTTTTTTATACAAGATAGAAGAATGTGAAGACGAAGACCCAAACAAGATCAACGAAGTGCCAGTAAAGACCTATTTTTTCTACTAATTCATAATCCTTCTTTCGATCAAGGAATCCTCTGGCTACGAGAATAAATACAATTATATTAATTAATACTCCGCTGAATACGTGAAAGCCGTGAAAACCTGTAATGAAGAAGAAGAAATTAGCAAACAAAGGAGTGTTTCCGTATTCATTTTCACGAAGGGTAGCACCCACAATGTGTTGTTTGGCCGAAGCAATTAAAGATTGTGCTTCTGCTCCTTCTGCAACAGTTCCATCATGAAACTTAAGCATGCCTGGCTCTAAATCATCGGTACGTGCAAATCGACCGTCGGCAAGAATGTATGCTCCTTTTTCAGAACCGGAAATAAAATGATACCACTCCCATGCCTGTGAACCAAGGAACATAAATCCACCAATAATGGTAAGACCCAGCCAGCGCAACACTGCTTTTCTATTAAAATTATGTCCGGCATCAACAGCAAGTACCATTGTTACTGAAGACATAATGAGGATGAAAGTCATCAAACCAACATAAGCCAAGGGAACATGTCCATGAATGAAAGGGAAATGCGTAAACACTTCATTCGGCTTTGGCCATATATGCGTAAAGCGATGCCTTAACGATCCGTAAGCAATAAGCAAACTAGAAAATGTAAATGCATCTGAAACCAGAAATATCCACATATAAAGTTTACCCCACCTTACATTGAAAGCAGATTTTCCACCGCCCCAAAAGGAATTTGTTGTTGAAGTTACTGATGTATGATTTGACATGAAGCCGATTTTATTTTCAAAATTCTTTATTCGAAATGTACTTTTTTTGGTTGCTCTTTAACGGATGTAAAGTAAAAATAAATATAAATATAACCATAAGCCTCCGAGGAAATGCCAATATATAGTGCACAGCCTCACACCATTATAGTTAATGACAGAATACTTTCCAATCATTGCGCGCGAAAATACTATTATTAATGCAATAATTCCCGCCAAAAGGTGAGCAATATGTAAACCGGTTAATACGTATAAAAATGAACCGGCAACATTTCCTGCATCACCTGCATCGGCGGCAGTTTCCTTTCCTGAAGGAATGTATTGAAAGTCAGATTTAATATCACTGATACGACCTGTAAATACTATTCCGTTATGATACAATTCTGTCCAGGCAAAATATTGACTGAAAACAAAACCAAGACCGAGTAAAAAAGTCAACAGTAAACCCGTTTTAAAATTTGCAGGATTATTTTTTCGTATTGAACTTAAAGACCACTGCATAGTTAAACTGCTCAATACGATAATGATACTGCTAATTTTAAAGAGATTCGGCAGGGCAAAATCTGCCCATTTTCCTTCACCTTGCCTTACTAGATAAGCGGAAGTAAGTCCGGCAAAAAGCATTGTTATACTGACTATTCCAAACCATAGAAGCGTTCGTAAAGCTTTTTCCTTTACTTCAGGAGAAATTGAATTAGAAAAACTATTTGCTTCTTTCGTTAAAAACATAAATTAGAGTAATTTATTTATCATCCAAATAATTTGAACGACGGGTAAATATATAAAGGAACCAAACATTAGCCTTTGCGCTGACTTGATTTCACAATCAGAATATAGTTTTACAGCCTGAACTGAAAATAAAATTCCTGTTAGAACTAGTAGTAATGTGGTCAGCGTATTTGCAAATCCAAAAATTTCAGGAAGAAACCCCAGTGGAACTAGAGCAAGAGAATAAACCAAGGTCTGAAAAGCAGAACTTCTTGTTCGGCCTGCTCCCGGCAACATTTTAAATCCTGCCTTTGTATAATCATCATGCAACACCCAGGCAATGGCCCAGAAATGTGGAAACTGCCAGATGAACTGAATGGCATACAATACCATGGCTTCAAGTCCAATTTCATTTTTTTCTGCTACCCATCCAAGCAATGGAGGAAATGCACCCGGAATAGCACCAATTAAAACTGAAAAAGATGTTATTTTTTTTGATGGCGTATAAACCATTGTATAAAGCAAAAGAGAAAATAAACTTAATACTGCACAAAGCGGATTAAATGCCAGCCATAAAATTGTAATGCCTGCTGCACCCATTATTGTTGCTGCCATGGTCGCTTCAGTAACACTCATTCGCCCTGTTGGTAATGGCCTGTCGCTTGTACGATCCATTAACTTATCCGTTTCCTTCTCTATAACCTGGTTAAAAGCATTTGAAGAACCCGTTACCAGAAAACCGCCAAGTGAAAGGAAAAATATGGATGCCCATGAAAAATTAGTTCCCGTTGCAATGAGATAACCCATAACAGCAGAAAATACAACGAGCCCGGAAAGACGAAATTTCGTCAGTAGAATATAATCCTGAACTCTTGAGTTAAATGACACTGAATCCTGTAGTATGATTGACTTTCCCTGCATGGTATTTTGAGGCAGCAAGTTTAAATAAAATATAGCAATCTGCCAATTGAAAAAACCATTATTTATATAGTTAAAATGATGATATTCAAAATATTAATTGAAACAAATTTGTCCCGTTAATTATCTTTCTTAGAATTCAATTAAATAGTGAGGTTTAGACCTTTTAAAAACAGTCAATCTTAGGTAAAAAAGTGGATTTAAAACAAGGAATAGTATTAGGAGGCCGTTGAAGCCAAATCCCGCCGAGGTTTTTAAACACAACAGCAATCCTTTTCCGGTGAAGCTGATCGATGGTATTTCTAATGTCGCGTGCATTCCTTCCGATGCGGGAGATTTCGGTAACAATGACCTTTGTGAATTCATTTCGATTGGCGGCTGCCAGAAGTTCTTGGAGATCCTGTCGCTCAACAAGTGTTTTTGTACCAGTTATTTTTGTGGCTATCGTCTTAGAAATATAATAACCTTTCTGCTGACAGTAAGCCGTGAGATCTGAGATCTGCCTGTTGTAATCCTGAACTTGCGTTGAGACGCGAATAAAAAGGCACACTTTGGTTTGTTCTGACATAAATAATATTCCAAGTTTATAACGAATATATCAGATAACATCCGAAAGGAAAAAGCCGAAATGGTAGATGGTAAAAACCGGAGTATGGCAAATGTTTGCGGTTATATCTTTAAATATTAATAGATACAACTTTTTTATCTATGATTTTGGAAGCAGCTTGCTTTTAGTTGATGACCTTCATGTTTGCAATGATGCAACAGTGGGATCTCTAAATTCTCAATTCCAGAGGAGTAATAAAGTCTTGCGATAAGTGGCAATTCATCTACACAATTGATGTTGCGATCATTGATTATAATCTCAATCTCTGCCATTAGCGCTATCTCGCCTTGGAATAATTCTGATTTATGTGGAAATGTGAATACTTGATATTCGCCTTCAACTCGTTTAGGAGCTTTGAAAAAATCGCCGATGTGGGTTTTACAAGAATTGTATTGATGGGGCGGCAGACGAACTTCGAGTTTATATTTATCTTCGATAGCTTTACCAATATTCTCAATAGAAATCGAAACCTTTACATGGTATGCTGTTATCTTACTCTGGTGATGAGATGGAGGAAGTGTTTCAATAACCGGAGCGCATAACTTCAAAACAGTTTGATTTGGTCGAGAATATGCTTCACGAATTTCATACTCCTCCATTTCAACGACCTGAAAATTCCGACGCCTATAAAAATGCTTGTCCTTTGTTTGATGTGGCGCGTAAGGACTTTTGGGAATCCTGACAACATACACAGACTGCTTTACGTTTTTACGGATTCGTATTGGTTCAATTAACAATCCCGGAATTGTACGTCGGATTCTGCTGTTAATTATCTGTTCGAGCCATTCCTTCGTAAAAACTGATCCATCGAAAGGAGCTATGTTCTTTGCAACATGATTTTTTTCTTCTATCCCGTAAATTAATACTCCCCCATCAGCATTAGCAAATGCGGAAATATCCTTAGCTATTTCGTCTTTGCACCTCTCATCATTTATCAATGCCTTGCCGTGCTTGAATTCCAAATATGTAGATTCTTCCGCCGATGCGTTGATATATTTGTCAAGCTCCTTTTTAGTATGTATGGTATTTAAGTCCATTAGATAATATATTACCAAGCAAGTTCTGCAATTTTTGCATCATCGCTTCTTCACGGGTTGTGAATTGATTGAGTATAAATAATAACGAATGACATTCGTATAAAAAAGAATTATATCCTAAGAAATTCACGAATGACCGGATCTAAAATTTCAGATACATTTAATCCAAATCCAGAATCAATAAGATATTTGTTTTTTGATTTTTCATAATCCATATTCCATTTCTCATATCTGTCTTGATGTTGTTTATGATTTCGTAATTGTGAAAAAACTATTTTATCTTTCGTCAACAAATTTATTGCCGTCATTGTATTCTCATCGAAAACAGGGTTTGCTATTTTTAATCCAAAACTAAACGGTACTTTGATTGAATCATCAATGTTATCAAACTGCAAATCAAAAAGTGGAGTACAAATAATCAAGAAGTAGGTAGGCGCATGTTTGTTATTTACAAATAAAAGTTGTAAGTTAAAAAGTAGAACAGTCTCATTTTTGACTTGAAGAACTACTGGTCCATCAAGAAATAATTTTCTTTGTTCTTCAATAAAATTGTTAGCAGCCTCTTTTCTTATGGATCGAAGATTTACATCATCGTACATTTCATTTATTATATGACAAATGAATTCAGTCCTATTCCAAAATACGATGCCACCTAACATATAGTGTTTAGGGTGAGAAAAATGATTCCGCATCCATTTGAGACGAAGAAGTGTTTCAAGGTTAGTTTCGAAAAGATTTAGTTTATAGAGTTCGCGAACAAGATAATTGAACATTAATTCACTGACATCCACAATTGGATTAAAATCTTTATAGCGAAAAGCCATCGCCATTTCAAAAGTTTGTAATGCTTTACCATAAGCCACATCAATAAATTCATATTCAAAGTAACTATGTGCTAATAGGCTTTTAATAACGCTAAAACTTTTATTACGTCCTCCGGCACCTCTTTTTTAAAATAAAATTGCGGAAGCTTAGAACAAAATGTTTCAAAATCAGAATCATCATACAACGGATGTGGCGTCAGATATTTTTCAGTATAATTCAAATGATTTAATTTAAGATTTGATAATTTATTTAAGATGAAAATTTATAAATTCATCAATACCCCCACTCCACATGCGCCACCGGCATCCTATTCAATTCCTCCCGGTAATGCTTCCATTGAGGCATGAATCGATCCATATAAGCCACAAATCGTTCATTGTGATTTCGCTCCAGCAAATGAATTAACTCATGGGCAACAATATATTCTATACACTTAATCGGCTTCTTTGCTAATTCTAAGTTTAACAGAATCCTCTTGTTGGACGTATTGCACGTCCCCCATTTAGTTTTCATTGAGCGAACACTCCATTCCTCTGCTTGCACCTCTATCTTCTTTTCCCATTTTGAAAAGAGCGGTTCTGCTGATTGTTTTAATTGAGTACGATACCATTCATTGATAATTTTTTCGCGCTGGTTAATGGTGCTTCCTTTGCGAACATATAAGTTCAGAAATCCCTTTCCAATTTCTGCTCTAACAGGTTCTTCTTCTTCATGCACCTTCAATAAATATTTCTTACCCATGAAATAATGTGACTCTCTGTCAATATACTTGCGTTCACTCTGCCGGTCTTTTTTCTGCAACATTCTTTGTTGCCGCCTTATCCATCCTAATTTTGAAATTACAAATAATCTCAGCGTTTCATCATTCACATTTTCAGGACACGCAAGCGTAACTCTACCATTTGGCGGATAAACTGCCAAGTGAATATTTTTGATATTCTTCTTATCAACGTTTATACTAATATCTGCAATCTCCATTTTCATCATTGGAACTCCTGCTGATTTGCAATTAGATCTAATATTCTCTGGATCTCTGCTGCATCCGTTATTCCGTATTTGCTAAGCGGTTCAAGCAACAACAACCTTACAACTCTTTCCTTTACTGTTGAACCTACCCAGCTATCTGGTCTTTCATTATTTATTTTCTCATAAAGCACCTCAACCAATTCTTCATTCTTATTCAGGTTGTCAAACAAGGCACGTTTTGCAGGAGTACTAATATTCTTCGGATATTGATTGTTTGTCTTAGCATACAATTGTTTTGCAAGCTCCTCGTATTTCTTCAACAACTTTTCATACTCCAATGCTCCCTCTTTTCTTTGACGAATCAGATCGGTTAAAAGCACACTCATCCTTTCGTAAAAGATCGGATTGATCGGCATTTCCTGTATGATCACTTTCCGCATGTTTGCCTCCAGTGTTTCTGATACTGCTGTCTTGTTTTTCTTAATTGTATCTGGTAATTTATCCAGGCCGGCATTTATTCCGGCATCAACGATCAGGTTGAGCAATGATGTATCGCCGAAGTTGGAAATGACACGACTTGGATCTGCACTCAGGTACATATCCAATAGCTGACGCATTTCCGGCTCGTAACGTTTCAAATCGATGTAATCACCACTGGCAATCTTTACTGCATTCCTTAACTCTGTATAATCTTCAACTGCTTTCTTTATCCGCACAACTTCCTTATCTGAATAACACTCAGTAATGTCAGGTGCCATATTATTATATGCGCGGATTAATGAAACAACTGACTTATAAAACGACAGTCGCTTTTCCTCATTCTGTTTTAACGCTTCTTTATCCTGGGTATTCCCGCAGAAATATTTTATGTACTGCTCTATTTCTTTTGGCGACTCAACCGGCGAACACATCTGATGAAGTACTTCCATCACTTCATCCAATTGCTCCTTTGCTTTTTCTATTCGGTCAGTTAGTAATCCTTTAATTTCTTCTTTATCAAAATTGTCAAATGCACCGCTGGTATAATCGCGCATTGCACCTTCTAATTTCCCACTTGCAAATAAATTTTTATAGTCAACGATGTATCCGAAATCTTTATCATCTTCCTCTGTTCTGTTTACACGACAGATAGCCTGGAACAATCCCTGATCCTGCATCTCTTTGTCGATGTATAAATAAGTACAAGGCGGTGCATCAAAACCAGTCAGCAGTTTATCAACTACTATCAGCAATTGCATATTTGCAGGCTCTTCGATGAATTGTTTCCGCACTTCCTTTTCAAAGGTCTCCTGATCTTTGCTCCCCAACATTTTCATGTATGTGTGATACTGCTCAACCTTTTCTGTTTCACCCTCGCCTGTTTCTTCTCCTTTAGTGCTATTTGCACTCGGCTCGAACGATGTGATGATGGCACATTTTTTAAATCCTGACGATTGAAGTATTTCAAAGTATCGACACGCTTCATAGATAGAACGACTGATAAGGATTGCATTTCCTCTTCCGTCTTTCAACCTTGGTTTTATTTTAAAATCTTTTACGATGTCGAATACAATCTTCTCCAGTCTACTCTTAGTGCTCAATACCTTTTGCATGTTCCCCCATTGCCTTTTTAATTCGGCTTTCGGTAAATCGTTCATGCCTTGCGTTACTTCTTCAAACCAGACATCTATTCCTTTCTGATCAAGCACATGCTGGTCAATGTCTCTC
>JAYURB010000387.1:0-7050 GCA_043756425.1 Bacteroidota bacterium | reverse complement strand
GGTGATGCATACAGCGAAAAGAAAGAATTTGATGATGCAATTTCTTTTTATGAAAAATCCGTTTCAGAAAACCCAAATAACTTCACGACTCCAATAATGATGATGAAACTAGCTATTGCATATGAAAGCAAAAGCGATTACAATGGAGCAAAAGAAGTATATTCTAAACTGAAAAAGGAATACCCAACATCCAGTGAAGGTGTTCAGGCAGATAAATTTATTGCACGTGCTGAAGGAATGCTTTCTAAGTAAAAGCAAACCATTACGTATCTTGTTTATGTAATCCGGAAAAAAAATCCGGTCAAATGGAGATTTTTTTCTACTCTTATTTTATTGAATGTCTTCCTCCGATAAAAATCTTTCTGCTTTTGATGGTGATTCTTTGCCGGATGCTTCCGACATGCAGCTTGGAATTGTTGTTTCTGAATGGAATACAGAAATTACAGAATCGCTCTTTACCGGAGCGAAAGATGTTCTGAAAAAATCAGGATGCAAAGAAGAGAATATTTTCAGACTAAATGTTCCGGGAAGTTTTGAATTACCGCTGGGTGCCAAATGGCTTCTGGAAGGTCAATCCCCGGATGCAGTAATTTGTATTGGCTGCGTCATTCAGGGTGAAACCAGGCATTTTGATTTTATTTGTCAGGCCGTTTCCGAAGCAATAATGCAACTGGGACTTGAATATAACACTCCGGTTATATTTGGTGTACTTACGCCTCAGAACATGCAACAGGCTATAGACCGCGCGGGCGGCAAACATGGGAACAAAGGTGTAGAAGCTGCTGTTACGGCTATACGGATGGTGCAGTTAAAGAGAACAAATACAAATTAATAAAGTTTTATTCTTTATGAATATAGACCGGACGTGTGATGACAGAATTCCCGGCTTTGAGGGAAAAGAAATAGTTTCCGGAAGCTAAATTATAGGGTGATAAATCAAAAACACCTGACTTCTCTCCTATTGTTTTAAAATCTTCGTTCTTAGTGAATATAGTACGGCCATCGGCAGTTAAAAGTTCATACGAAACATTTGATTTTTTATTCAGGTTATAGCGCGTAAAGAGAAAATCGGTAGCAGGATTTGGAAAAAGCACTAAGTCGCCGGATAACGTTTCTAATTCATTGATAGCGGTTAAACGAATGGAATCCTGGTAAAGAATTTGAGTAATGGCATTGTTTGCACTCGTATTAATTTGAAGTAATGGAAGTCCGTATCCTACGCCAAGCCATTTAAATTCTTTTGTGGTAATAACAGGTCCATTAAAGCCAAAACTAGGGGAATCCAAATGAATACTATCCCGCTCAGTTATGATGGACATTACACGTAAAACATTGAAACTGCCATAAGGAGTTTGCAGAGTTCCCCATCCATCAACAACGTTGAGTCTGGTTTTTTTTGCACCAAAATAAATGCCAAGTGTTGATGACAGGTCTATAGAATAAGCATAGGCACTTGAATCTACATCGTTGAATTTCAATGGGAATTTATATAAAACATCAGCAGGAGAAAAAGCAATTGGCAGTGGAATGCTGTTTACGGTTGCCCCAAATCCTGTTTGGGTAAAACTGTTGTTGGTATTATTGTAAAAATTATAGACATCACTTAATCCCGGCAAACCAAGTCCAAGTTGAGCATTAGCCCCTTTTGTCGCTTGGTCGGATGGATAAAGGAATGAGAAATAAACACTAAAGGCAATATTTGTTGAAGCAACACTAAAAATCGTATCAATCCTTTGGCTTGTACGACCAAGCTGGGAATAGTCCCATGTATAATTAGCACCTGTAGCGACAGGGTCAATTCCCGGGAAAGAACTGCCTATACTAAGCACAAACGTATCACCGGCATTTGTCAGGTCCTGAGTTCTAATTGTATCTTGTGCAAAAGAAGAAGATTCAATAAAGAAAATCAAAAATATATGTATAATTTTTCTCATGGCTTTAGGATTGATTTTTTATAAAAATAGTTGATTTACTTCAATAATGCAAATGCGCTAAAGGGCAAATTAATTGAAGAAAAAATTTAGTTATCACCCAACTATTAAAACATTATCTTACTCTCTCCTTAATTATAAAGGCATTTTTAAAAAAAACGGAACTCCAAAGTTGATAAATGTCAACGTTTAAAATAAACGAAAAGCACCAATCTTATAAAAAGGTACAAAATTTAAATTTGTTTTTCATCACAAAAACAGATTATTTTTGGTTCTTTGTTTAAAATCAGAGATTATTCAATAAATATACAAACTATTAAGAAGCAACAAATATGATTAAGAAACTAATTTTTACAATTATTCCATTTGCTGCATTAGTAATTCTGAGTAGCAGCACTATGAGCGATAACGGTAAAGCAGGCCGAACAGGGGCGCCCGGTGAACAAAACTGTACCAATGGCTGCCACAGCTCTTATACTATTAATTCGGGTGCGGGTTCAATTAGCATTTCATGTATGGGAATGCCTACAAATCAATACACCCCCGGACAAACCTATAATATGAGCGTAACAGTTAGCCAGTCCGGTATTGGTTTATTTGGTGTTGGAGTTGAGGCTGTAGTTGTGAGCGATACAAATACTGCAGGATCGTTTCAGATTACTGATTTCGCATCTACACAACTCAAATATACTACTCTTGCAAATAAAGCACGAGTTAATGTAGTACATACCTTAAATGGAGGAGCTTCTTCGAATTCAAAAGTTTTCAATTTTAACTGGACTGCTCCCCCTCAGGGAAAAGGAGATGTAAAATTCTATTTTGAGGGAGTTGCTGCAAATGCCAACACTTCTGATAATGGCGATTGGGTTTACACCGGTTCTCAATTATTTACTGAAAGCGGATGCGCTGCTCCAGCACAACCTTCTGCAATTACCGGTAATTTGTATAACTGCGATGGATCAAGTCCACAATATTCTGTTCCCCCTGTTAGTGGAGCAACTTCTTATATCTGGACATTGCCTTCAGGATGGACTACAGCCGGATCTACAACTGAATCTATTTGGGTAAATGCATTAGGAACATCAGGAGATATAAGTGTAGTCGCAGTTAATTCTTGTGGCAACAGTACACCTACTTCTTATTTTGTTAACGTTTATCCACTTCCAACAGCAACTATTTCCTATTCAAACGATACACTATTTTCAGTTTACGGCCCCGGTAATCAATGTCAATGGTATTTAAATGGCAATCCAATAAATGGCGCCACCGGAAATTTTTATATTCCGGTTGCTAACGGAAATTACTCAGTACATGTGCTGGATCCTATAACTATTTGTACAGGAATTTCTGCTGACTTCTCTGTTCTCAATGTTGGAATTAACTCAATTGAATCAAAAAATCAATTACAGGTTTATCCAAATCCGGCTAACAACAAAATTGAAATTCAGATTCCGGAAAACTTAAAAAATGCTTCACTTACAATATATAACGTTAGTGGACAATCAGTACTTAAAGCTGAAATGAATGAAATAATAAATTCAATTAATATTTCGGAACTAAGTGAAGGAGTTTATACACTTGTTGCTCAAAAAGGAAATGATAAAACTATAAACAGAATTTTAGTATCCAGAAATTAAAAAAACTATATAATGAATTTTAAAAACCGGCCAAGTGCCGGTTTTTTTTTAATGTTATGAGAAAAATCATTTTCTGCTAAATTTGTCCGGGTTACCTTTAATTAAAATTCAATATGATTTGAGTATGCCCTTTTCTACTCTCTGTTTGATTTCAAAATCCTTTCATAAAACAAAGGCTATTACTTTCTGTCATAAATAATAAAAATATCCAAACTACGACTCTTACTTAATGGATAGAACTAATCTCCAATACCATGTTTAAAAAACTATTAATTATTCTAATACCATTAGCTTCCTTAGTATTACTTACAAGCAGTCAAATGAAAATTAATGGAATTGCGGGAAGAACCGGATCTCCTTTAGAAAGTAATTGCATTAATTGTCACAGTGATTTTGCTCTCAATTCAGGTGGAGGATCAATTACGATTTCAAGTCCGGGAACCCCGGGGTTTCAATATACCCCCAACCAACTTTATACCATAACAGTTACGGTGGCTCAAGCCGGGTTTGGATTATTTGGTGTTGGCGTAGAAGCATTGAATTCAACTAATGCAAATGCAGGAACTTTTACAATTACAAATGCCACTACTCATTTATTAACGGCGGTAAATGGAAGAGATAATGTTGTTCATTCTACCAATGGAGGCCTTTCTTCCGGTTCAATGGCATTTACTTTTAGCTGGACTGCTCCTACAGCAGGCACAGGAAATGTAACATTTTATTTTGCGGGAATAGCTGCGGATAATGATGGTAGTGAAAACGGAGATTACCCTTATAAGAATACTCAAGTTTTCACGGAAGCTGCATGTACTAATGCTCCCGCTCAGCCTGTTTCTATTTCCGGAACTACCACTGTTTGCATAGGTTCTACCAATACATATTCTGTAGCAGCTGTTACAGGCGCTACATCATACATGTGGACCCTGCCATCGGGTTGGACAGGAACTTCTACCACTAATTCAATTAACGCAACAGCAAGTTCAACGAATGGAAATATTACAGTAACTGCTAATAATACCTGCGGTTCTTCGCAACCACAAACATTTGCAGTAACTGTAAATTCAGCTCCCGTTACACCGGGAACAATATCAGGAAATGCTAGTATCTGCTCTGCCTCTTCTAATATATACTCCGTTGCAGCAGTAAACGGTGCAACATCGTATACCTGGACGATGCCAGCCGGTTGGACTGGAAGTTCAACAAGTAATTCTATTACTGCAACCTCAAGTACGACCTCCGGCAATATTTCAGTAACGGCAAATAATACTTGTGGTTCTTCAACACCACGAAATTTTGCTGTTACAATAAATTCTTCACCTGCAACACCCGGATTAATAAGTGGTAATGCAAGTCCTTGCCCGGTAAGTACTGTAACTTATAGTGTATCACCGGTAGCAGGTTCAACATCCTATACATGGATACTTCCGGTAGGTTGGACGGGAACCTCAACTACGAATTCCATTTCTGCAACTTCGAATTCAACAAGCGGTAATGTTACAGTAAAAGCAAACAACAGCTGTGGCTCCTCCGGAGTGCAAAGTTTACCAACTACAATAAATGCTATTCCTTCAACACCAGGAACAATTACCGGAAATACATCACCCTGTTCTGGTATTGCCAATACCTACAGCATTATTGCAGTTAGTGGCGCTACCGGTTATACATGGGCTTTACCCAATGGTTGGACAGGAACATCAACAACAAATTCCATAAATGCCACCGCCAGTTCAACAAGCGGAAATATTACAGTAACAGCAAACAATAGCTGCGGATCTTCTACTCCACAAAGCCAGGCCATTACGGTCAATTCAGCTCCATTAACTCCGGGTGCCATAAGTGGCAATGCAACAGTATGTTCAGGTGTATCTAATACCTATAATGTTGCAGCCGTTAGCGGTGCTACATCATATACATGGACACTTCCTTCGGGATGGACAGGAAGTTCAACGACTAATTCTATTACAGCGACAACAACTACAACGAGTGGAAATATAACTGTAAAGGCTAATAACGGCTGTGGATCTTCTCCTGTACAAACCTTAGCAGTAACATCGAATTCCATTCCTGCAATTCCCGGTGCAATAAGCGGAAATACAACCATTTGTTCCGGGAGTTCAAATACCTATAGTGTAGCCGCAGTAAACGGCGCAACCGGTTATACATGGACTCTTCCATCAGGTTGGACGGGATCTTCGACTTCCAACACTATTACTATAACTGCCGGTCCTTTTGGAGGAAATTTAACTATCACAGCAAACAATGCATGCGGATCCTCACAAGCCCAAACTCTGCCAATAACAATTGGAGCAGGTTCAGCACCGCTTCAGCCCGGAGCTATTAGCGGAAATGCAACAATCTGTTCCGGAACATCGAATACCTATAGTGTCGCATCCGTAAGCGGTGCAACCAGCTATACATGGACACTACCAACAGGATGGACAGGAACATCAACAACCAATTCAATTACGGCAATTTCGGGATCAACAAGCGGAAATGTTACCGTAACTGCCAACAATACATGCGGCTCATCGCCTGTGCAAACATTTGCCATAACTGTAAATTCCATTCCGGCTACGCCGGGTACGATAAGCGGGAATATTACACCTTGTTCAAGCAGTACTAATACATACAAAATAGTGGCAGTAAGCGGTGCTACATCTTATACATGGACATTACCGGCAGGATGGACTGGCACGTCAACAATAGATTCTATTATGGCTACTTCCAATTCGACAGGAGGAAACATAACTGTTATTGCCAATAATACTTGCGGTTCTTCCTCACCAAGAACATATGCGGTAACGGTTAATTCAGCTCCTGCGAGTCCGGCATCAATTACAGGTAATGCCACTATTTGCTCCGGCAGTTCAAATACCTATAGCATTTCATCAGTAAATGGAGCAACTTCGTATACTTGGACTTTACCCTCAGGCTGGTCAGGTAACTCAACAACAAATACGATAAACACTACCGCTGATACTACCAACGGCAATATTTCTGTTACTGCTAATAATGTTTGTGGGTCATCTGCTCCAAGAACTCAACTAATAACAGTAAACCCCGCTCCTGCTATTCCCGGACTAATCAGCGGAAGTGCAAGCATTTGTTCGGGCAGTTCCAATACTTATTCTATTGCGCCCGTGCCTAGTGCAACATCTTATACTTGGACAAAACCATCGGGTTGGACAGGAACATCGACAACAAACAGTTTAACTGCTACCTCGAATACTACATCCGGGAACATAACTGTAAAAGCAAATAATAGTTGCGGCTCATCTGCTATTCAGACACTGCCGATAATTGTTAATTCAATTCCTGCAACTCCGGGAACAATCACCGGAAATACTTCCGTTTGCAATGCCAGTTCAAACAACTACAGTATTTCTCCTGTAAACGGAGCAACATCGTATACGTGGACATTCCCTTCCGGATGGACTGGCAGCTCAACAACGAATTTAATTACATTAACTGCAGGAACAACC
>JAYURB010000386.1:0-2997 GCA_043756425.1 Bacteroidota bacterium | reverse complement strand
GTTATTTCTCGCCATAAATAAAACTTCCTGCCTGTAAAACAAAACTTTGTAAATTGGTTCATGCACAGGAAAACAACTTTGATTTAAGCAAACAGTACTTCTTTCTTCATCGTAGTAAGAGACTAGTCCGTTATTATTTATAGCAAATAAATTAGAGCCGAAAAAATCTTCTTCCTCTAGTGTGGTCAAATTAATTTTTACAATCTTTTTTAAATCATGAAAAGCGCAATACGATCGATCAGGCGATAATTTTAAATTAATAACCTGTGGAAAATCCTTCGAAAAAATCTCTTCACCACTTTCAGACAATATTTTTAAAAACGACGGTGAACTTTCACAAGCCGCCGGTAAAACAATGGATCCATTTTTAATTTCTATAAAAACTCTTTCTTTCTGAAAAGAAAGAGCAGCAGGCAAAGGACAGGAATACACTTCATCTGTATTATGAATAAAATGCCCTGCCGAATTCATCTTTTGACCAAAGGTCAAAAGAGAATCCAACAAAAAAACAATCAATAATCGAACTACCATAAAAGGAGGAATTAGTGCCTGTAAGTTAAAACAATAAAGCAAAAAAATCAAACCCTAACCACCTTAAGAATAATAAAATTCTAAAAGCAACTCTGTTCTCTGCTATCCTTAATTCCCTCCGGCTTTAGCCGGATGAATGATCATTTCTTTACATTCTTTTCTTGCTTTTTCCCCCATAAACTACTAGGTTTGATTCCTCTAAAATAACTCCAATTACCCAAATATTCATATGAAAATTGTCCTTACAGATGATGACGCTCAAATGCGTGAAATGCTTACTGACTTTTTATCCGGAAAATACCCTGAAGCTCAGGTTACAGCTTTCTCCAGCGGTGAAGAAGCCATCAATAATATTAAAGAAGAACCTGATTTAGCTATACTCGATTATAATCTGGATTCAATTAATCCCGGAGCCATTAATGGGCTTCAGGTCTTCCAAAAACTAAAAGAAAAATACCCCAAACTCCCTGTTATTTTTCTATCCGGTCAGGATAGAGCCGGAATTGCTGCTAATATTATTAAATTCGGTGCCTGGGACTACGTCATTAAAAATGAAAATGCTTTCCAACGTCTTGAAATCCTAATTGGAAAAATCTTTGGTAACTCTCAACTTGAAAAAAATCTGGGAGCTCAGAAATTCTTTAACCGTTTACTGGTATTTATTATAATTGGACTGCTCATTGGCTTCTTCATAATGAAGATGGGATAACAGGATTTTATTATTGAATTTGTACCTTTACATCCTTATACACAAAGAAAATGTCAAATGCCATATACCAGGTTCCTGTTGCAATAAATGAACCTTTACTAAGTTACGCTCCTGGTACTCCTGAGCGAGAATCGATTAAAGCAGCACTTAAGAAAATGAGGTCTGAAGCTGCTGATATTCCAATGTACATTGACGGAAAGGAAATCCGTTCCGGAAAGACTGTCAGAATAGCTCCCCCACACGATCATCAGCATACTGTTGGTCATTACCATCAGGGCGATAAAACCCACGTTAAAATGGCAATTGACGCAGCTTTAAAAGCCCGTCACGATTGGGCTGCTTTTAGCTGGGAGCAGCGTGCAGCAATATTCCTTAAAGCAGCCGAATTAATCAGCGGTCCATACAGGTATATTCTGAATGCAGCCACAATGATTGGACAGAGTAAAAATGTTTATCAGGCTGAAATTGATGCTGCTTGTGAAATGATCGATTTTCTTCGATTCAATGTGCAGTTCATGCGTGAAATATATACGCAACAACCAATTTCTTCAAAAGGTATTTATAACCGCCTTGAGCAGCGCCCTCTGGAAGGATTTGTTTTTGCTCTTACTCCTTTCAACTTTACTGCCATAAGTGGAAATCTTCCAACTTCTCCTGCAATGATGGGTAATACTGTTGTTTGGAAACCTGCAAATACTCAGGTGCTGGCTGCAAGCGTTCTTATGAAGATTTTTATCGAAGCAGGCGTACCTCCCGGTGTTATAAACCTGGTTTACGTTTCAGGAACCGATGCTGCAGATATTATCTTTAATCACCATGATTTTGCAGGTATCCATTTCACAGGCTCAACCGGTGTTTTCAGAGAAATATGGAAAACAATCGGAAACAACATTCAAAAATATAAAAGCTATCCCCGTATTGTCGGCGAAACCGGTGGAAAAGATTTTATCCTTGCTCATCCTTCTGCTGAAGTTGCCGGTCTTGTTACTGCACTTAGTAGAGGAGCGTTTGAATACCAGGGACAAAAATGTTCTGCAGCTTCACGGGCTTACATACCAAAGAGTCTTTGGCCTGAAGTAAAATCGTTACTCGTAAATGATATTAAATCCTTTAAAGTTGGCCCGACAGAAGATCTGGGGAATTTTATTAACGCTGTTATTGATGAAAAGTCATTCGATAAACTTGCTAAATATATTGACGAAGCCCAGAACAATAAAGATGTTGAAATCATCTGTGGCGGTACGTACGATAAATCGAAAGGATATTTCATTCATCCTACTGTGCTTTTAGCAAAAGATCCTTTTTATGTTACCATGTGTGAAGAGCTATTCGGACCCATACTTACGATTTATGTTTATGACGATAATAAGTTCGATGAAATTCTTGAAATTGTCGATCAGACAGGCATTTATGCTTTAACAGGTTCTATCTTTTCCAGAGATCGTTATGCTGTTGAAAAAGCTGCCACCAAACTTGTAAATGCTGCAGGTAACTTCTATATCAATGATAAATGTACAGGCGCTGTTGTTGGTCAACAGCCTTTTGGCGGCAGCAGGGCTTCCGGTACAAATGACAAAGCAGGATCAATGTTTAACCTTTTGCGCTGGGTTTCTCCAAGGACAATAAAAGAGGCATTTGTTCCTGCAACGGATTACCGCTATCCATTTCTTAATGAAGAAAGCACAAATGGTTCTGTAATGAAGTAAAAATCAAGCGTTTAGTAATATTAACAAACCGTTGTTATTATCAGGAAAATA
>JAYURB010000385.1:0-2999 GCA_043756425.1 Bacteroidota bacterium | reverse complement strand
TTACAGCTACACCATGAGGAAACGAACCAACAGGAATTGTAGCCGAAACAGTATTGGTAGCGGTATTTATTACGCTTATTGTATTAGAAGCGCTATTGCCAACATATACTTTTGTTCCATCGCTGCTTACAGATACACCAAAAGGAGAATTTCCAACTGGAATTGTGGTAAATAAAATATTTGTTGCAACATTAATAACTGACACTGTATTAGCAACTCCGTTTGTTATGTACGCTGTTTGTGCATTGTTAAAGTTTACTGAAAAAATTATCAATGTCAGCGTAGTGAAATAAAATTGTTTCTTCATGGTGTACATTTTGATTTAGCAATACTTTTTATTCGTAATGTTAAAATTGCCTATAAAATTTAAGTTTAATCACCCAACAACAAAACATGCATTATCTCAATCAAATGTATGAAGATTAACGAACCTTAATAACTTCCCCAAATAATAAAAGCAATCTTTAAAGAGTAAAGATTCTTGATCCTAGCCTTATAATACTATTCGAATGAATAAGTCTAATGTCAAGCCTGGAACAATGAGGTTTTCTTTAAACATGTTTTTTTCAATCATTTCTCCTACATATTGCCATTTTTCTCATTATAGCTTATATTTGCATTTATCATGTTACTTTATAACAAATACGACAAAGAAACCCTCAAAAAGAAGCTGAATTCCGAAGATTTTAAGCGAATTACACTTTCTTTTTACCGGTATGTTATCATTGAAGATGTTAATTCATTCAGGGATGAGCTTTATGGTAAACTGAATGAAATTAATGTTCTTGGAAGAATTTACCTGGCCCGCGAAGGTGTAAATGCACAGATTTCTGTTCCCGAAACAAACTGGAATACTTTTCTCGATTTGCTGAATTCCTATTCTCAATTTAAAAATGTCGATCTTAAAATTGCTGTGGAAGACGATGGAAAATCGTTTTATAAACTCATCGTCAGAGTGCGGAATAAAATTGTAGCCGACGGACTCAATGACGATTCATTTGATGTAACAAAGGTTGGTAAGCATCTTTCTGCCCGTGAATTTAACGAAGCTATGCAGCAACCCGGAACAATTGTTGTCGATATGCGCAATCATTATGAAAGTGAAGTCGGTCGTTTTAAAAATGCTGTTTGTCCTGATGCAGATACTTTTCGACAAGAGCTTCCGCTCGTACTTGATTTGTTAAAAGTCAAAAAGGATAGTAAGGTACTTCTCTATTGTACCGGAGGTATCCGTTGCGAAAAAGCCAGTGCATTTTTACGGCATAATGGTTTCAACGATGTCAATCAGTTAAACGGCGGCATCATTCACTATGCTCGCCAGGTAAAATCTGAAGGATTGGAATCGCAATACATAGGAAAGAATTTTGTTTTCGACGAACGCATGGGCGAAAGAATTACGGACGATGTAGTAAGTACCTGCCACCAATGCGGCGCCCCCTCCGATAATCATGTCAACTGCGCCAACGACGATTGCCATTTGCTTTTTATACAATGTGAAAACTGCGCTAAGAAAATGCAGGGATGCTGTATCGATAATTGTCAGTCAATTTTTAATCTTCCTATAGAAGAGCAAAGAATGCTGCGTAAGGGAAAGATTAAAGACAATGCTCACTCAGTATATAAAAGCAGACTGCGGCCTAATTTGAGGGAATATCTGAAAGACCAAAATTCCGATTATCAACGGCAGCTTTTAGAAAAAAAATCTTCGTAAGTTTTATTTATTTTAGTAGCGTTGATTTTAGTAGGTAAATTTTCAGAAGGAATCTTTTAGCATTACTTACCTCCCCCTTAATCAACGATCAACAGTCGTCATCTCGTAGAGACCTTTTAGTGTTTCATTCCGAATTAAATCATTGTCACTGCAAGCTAGGAAAATTATTTCATTCCGAATTTTAATCATTGTCACTGCAAGCTGAGTGATGTATTTCATTCCCAATTTAAAATTATTGCCACTACCGCCCGGCTGGATTCTATATAATGAAACCTCCAACAATATGCATTTTTACCTTTTAGTCAGATCCGTTTGAATAATAATTTTTGATTACCGATAATTAAAATATTGTACTATTTTACTAAAAGGTCTCTGCGAGATGACCCCTATATGGCTTTGATAAGGGGTAGGAAAGTAATGCTAAAAGATGCTCTGCATTTCTTAAGTTATAACTGATAAAAATGCATTTTTGGATTTTTGGAAAGTATTAATTCAAGCTTTTTTTCCCTGCTTAATTTTTTTATTTCTTTTTCTCTTTTTATTGCATCAGCAGGAGAATCAAAAGACTCATAATAAATTAATTTGTTACAATAATATTTACCGGCAAAAGTTTTATCATTACCTCTTTCCTTTTCATGTTCTCTCACCCGTCGCTTTAAATCATTGGTAACACCGGTGTAAAAAACACTTTTACCTGGATTCGTTAATATATAAACATACATAGTAACACAAATTTCAGATGTTTATTTACTTTTTACAACCAATGCAATATGGATATTTTATTAAATGGCCTTTTTCAGAAGGAAACTTTTAGCATTACTTCCCTACCCAAATCAACGAACAACAGTCGTCATCTCGCAGAGACCTTTTGGAAAATTGGGTACAACTTTATTTAAATTGTATTTCCAAAATCAACAAAGAGAGTTTGATCATTACCTATGTACATTCAAATAAATTTTGTGATATTTTTTTAAAAATTTAGTACTAGTTTTCTAAAAGGTCTCTGCGAGATGACGGGCCAATGGCTTTGATTGGGGGGAGGGAAGTATTGCTAAAGGATGCGCTGCATTTTTGGTTTATTTAAAGTTGTACAAATAATAATTGAAGTTCAGCTTTTTCAGAAGGAATCTTTTAGCATTACTTCCCTACCCAAATCAACGAACAACAGTCGTCATCTCGCAGAGACCTTTTGGAAAATTAGGTACAACTTTATTTAAATTGTATTTCCAAAATCAACAAAGAGAGTTTGATCATTACCTATGTACATTCAAATAAATTTTGTGATATT
>JAYURB010000384.1:0-3003 GCA_043756425.1 Bacteroidota bacterium | reverse complement strand
GCGTACAAGGTCAACTTTTTCTTTGAATTCCATCCATTCATTGTATTTATCCTTATTGATAATTTTCTTTCTGATTACTAAAAAATCCTTATAAATAAAAACATTCCTTGAAGGGTCAAAATTTAAGGTATAATTGAATTCGCCAAATTCACAGGAAAATAATTCCTTTTTTCCGTTAGTTTCAGGAATGAAATTCTCAGGGATAACAATACGAATTGAATCCGATTCCGTCATTTCACACGTAAGTTCAAACGGGTAAATTCTTTCAGCATGTGATTTAATTTTGTCGAGCTGACTATATAGTATTTTTGGATGAATAAACAATCTTTGCCCGGATATGGCCGATAATGAATGGCTATTTAATTCAAATTCCAAAATGGAAAAAGCCGTATCCAAGGTAAGCGAATTAATGGTGTATTTTTTTAGTTCGTAATCTGCTACTGCAATCTGCTTACGAATCCAGTCTTCTTTCTCAAATACAGAAGCTTTGGCATCAACGATTCTTGCTTCATCTTGTGTTTCTCCGTTTAGCATTTGTTTTATGACACACTTACTTTGCCCAGTTGTATCAATTTGAACGGTAGCAGAAAGCGAAATTATATTTGCAGTTAATCCATAATCGGGGGTCTTAACAAGTTTGCTTGCAGTATCATTAATCAATAAGCCGAAACGGTTTGATGTAAACGATCCCAGATAGTTAAAAGGCTGTGTATTGCTGGTGCATTCCAGCCAGAGAGTGTCTGTCATTAATGGAATGCAAAGTATAACGTGATTGAAATAATTACAAGGAAGTTTGACATTAAAATATCCCTTTCCTGTTCCTGCAGCCAACAGGACAGGAAAACTTTCAATAGATAAATGATTCAAGGCTGCTTGCACGTAGTTAACGAGTGCTTTGCAATCACCGAATTTTTTTTCGTACACATATTTTGCGTCAAAGGATTTCCATCCGCCAATTCCTTTTTGAATACTCACATACCTTGTCTGACTTTGCATCCATTGGTAGATGATTTTGATTTTTGATTTGGCATCTGAAATGTTAGTAACTAGTTGGTCAATTTCATTTTTTGCCTGCGTATTAAGCAAGTTAGAATTGGCATTCAATTGAGAATAGAAATATCCAAAATCAGCCCACGATTTATAACTCCCGGTGTTTCCGTCAATACTGAATAATTCAGGAAAATAATCCACTTTAGGGTAGATTTCCATTGAATCCGGCAGATTATTTTCTTCCGTAGCTGAAAAAAAATTATTGACTACCCAGGAATAATTCTTTTTAAAATCGTTAAGTTGTTCAGACACAGGTAATACATTATAATCATTGTACAATAATTTGATGGTGGCTGAAGTGTGAACAGTTAACGATGCTGCTTCAATAGAGAATCCGGGATTGCGGATGACCTGCCAGGATGGAGGTTTGATAAATCCTTTAATGTTAATTTTGTATTTGAACCTGTAGGTGAAAGGAAATCGGCTGTAATAAGGAGTTACTATTTTGTAGCGGAAGTCGTTAAATAATTCATAGTTTGCATTTGCTGATACGTCATAAATCTCTTCTTTTTTTAAAGCTCTTACCTTGTCGCCGTTTTCATCGAAAATTGTTCCTTCAATATCTATAACTTCTGAAAAATTATCGTATGGAATTATAAACGGACCTTCTTTCATAGCTTTGTCATTTAGAATTGTTACGACTGTTTCATTCTCAATCAGAATTTCGTCTTCCCCCTTAAAGGTTACATCAGTCTGACTATTTCGAATAACACCGTTTGACTTTTTTAACAAACTCTTCTCAATGGATTGAATACGAAAAGATGGTTCCTTATCCTTGGAAAGTGCAGGCTCTACAATAGTAATAATTAGAAAAAGCAATACTAGTGGTCGGATTATTTTCATCGGACCTCAAGGACAATTTGTTCGGAAAAAGTCTTTGAAATGTTGGCGAAGAAATCTTTTATTTCCGGATACTCTTCTGCAAAATAGCATAACCGGTTTAATTCGAGAACACTTTTAATTTGAATGATATTATTTTCGGCAGTTGCAATAAAAGTGAAAGCTGCCGAATTATCCGGTAATCGTATTTTAGTACTATGAGGTGTCTGCACAATTGCATACTTAGAAGGCACAGTGATACTAAATAAGGACGTTTTATTCTCGGTGAAAAGAAACTCAACAGGAGTTTCCCTTAAGTCGTTTTTTAGTGGATTAACATGTAAATCGGCATTGATAAATGGAGTGATATATATCCTTTTATCTCCAGTTTGAACTTGCTGTGAAATAATACATTGAATGGTGAGGTTGTTATTGATAGAATCATTTCCATTCAGGGAAACAGAATCAATTTTAAGATGTAGTTTTTCTGCATCTATCAGATTAAGCAGGAAATCCTTTTCTCCCTTTTTATTAATTTCTTTCCTTGCTTCGAGTCCTCGATAATTGTTGCAAGAGAATAATCCCTTTCCTGAAAGCTTTCCATTTTCATTAAGGGACAAATTGATGTTCGTATAGGTTTTAGTTGAATTTGTTTTGTTAACAGGTATCCACTCACTTTTATCCTCTTTTAAAAGCAAACCTTCACATTCGGCTGTCAAATAATCTAACATTTTAATTGGGCGATAAGAGTCTGTGGCGTCAATTAATACGAGTTCATCATTGATCTTTAACTGTATCATAAAATGATTGAGCTGATCGACCATGCAAAAAAATTTTTGAATCAAACCATGATTGCGTGTACACACAACTATAGGCTCTGCATCGATATCGGCATTGCGAAGCATGCCAAGTAAAATTGCATTAATTTCTGAACTATTTCCAATTTTTCGGCTAAACGTCTTTTTTAGATCGTATATATAAAGAGAATAATGGCCATTAAACGAAAATTGATTTTTAACATAATCGTAAATCAAATTGATTTTATCGTTAGTATTACTAGCGCCTTTTGTTACTTCATTGGTAATATCTTTTAAAAAACTGGTATGGTTGAAGTTATCACCAAACCAATCAGCT